>CAYMXK010000413.1:0-4249 GCA_964393915.1 uncultured Prolixibacteraceae bacterium | reverse complement strand
CATCCATCGGATAAAGGGTATCGGATGATCGCTAAGGAGTTGTATCCGATTTTTAAGGAAATGCTTAGGTAAAAAAAAGGCCTCAGATGGCCCTTTAACATTATTGTAGCCCCGCCAAGAATCGAACTTGGATCTAGCGTTTAGGAAACGCTTGTTATTGGACTATATTTTTAAATATTGATATTCAATAAGTTATAAAATTCTATTGCAGTAAAGTCCACTAATTCTGACACAGAACTGCAAGGTTTACTGCAAGGTAAATTGTTTTGTAAATTTTCGTCATCCTCTTAGGTACCGCCTACTTCGAACAAATCGTGAGGAGGTTTCAACTAATCCAACCAGTCGGAAAATTACGATTTGCAATTTGATTTTCGTGTTCGAGGTTTCATCATCCTCTCAGGTACCTCTTACTTCTATTTATTTTGAAGGAGGTTTCAAGGGTTAAACCTATCGGAAAATTACGATTGGATTTGAGGTGCGAAAATATGGCACCTGCTTTAAAAATCCAGCATTATTTACTGATCAAGCCGGAACAGAAGTGAATCAGAGATATGAAGATTGGATTTCCATTCTTCAGCCCATACATCAAAAAACCGAATGTTACCTGCTGTGTATTTAATCAGAATAATTTTTCACTGGCTGAAAATCTTTATGTCCTGCCTGCCATAGCGCCAATGAAAACATATTTGCAAAGTTGCGGTAGGTTACAAACTTTTCATCCGACCAGTGCCCGCTATCATAATTTATCATCAGCAAAACCGGCCTGCCACTTGGATTGGCTTTTTGCAAAGCGGCTACAAATTTCGCCGGTTGCCATACCGGGACCCTTGTATCATTAATTCCACTAACAGCAATAACAGCAGGATAGTTTACGCCGGCTTCCACATGCAGGTATGCATCCATCTCTATTAATCCCATTGCCTCCACTGAATCTTTTACTGTTCCAAACTCTTTCGCATCAAGTTCACCATTAGGCCTGTTTTCTCCCCGCAACGGATTACTCACAGGAACATTATTGATTGCAGCCGCAAACAATTCAGGCCGTTCGGTCATTGCCCTTCCAATTAAAATACCCCCGGCACTTGTGCCTTCTCCAATAAGGTGACCGGCTGATGTGTATTGCTCGCTGATCAAATATTCAGCACAAGCGATAAAGTCTTTCCAGGTATTAGATTTGGTATTCTTGAACCCACCCATGTGCCAGGCAAATCCTTTTTCTCCACCTCCGCGAGGGTGCGAGTATGCAATGATGACACCACGCTCTAACAGGGGCAAAAACTGTGGGTTAAACCAGGGAAGAAAACTGGAACCATATGAACCATATCCTGTCAGATACACAATATTCTTACCATCTTTTTTTATGTTTTTATTATACACCAGAGATAATGGAACCATCGCTCCATCGTGGCTTTTCACTTCTATTTCTTCTACTACCAATTCATCTGTTCCCGGGTATACAATTTTCGGATAGATAGTACTCACTGTGCTTTGATCGGTAATGGGATCGTATCTGTACCGGGTCAGGGGTTGTTTCCATGAGCTTACCCACATGATACAATCATTGGTAAGGACATCAAATGTTTGCGGATAAATAGAACCACTCTGCGGAAGTTTTACAGTTTTTATTGCGCCAGTAGATAAATTAAATTGTTCAATCACGGAATTGATTCCGTTAGTTTTTTGTATAAACAAAAAATCTTTGGATATGTTAAACAACTCTATCGGATGTTCACTTTCCGGAATGAGAGTTTTTGAATTAGCTATATCCTGTTTATCAAGTGGAAATACAATTAGTTTTCTGTTAGGAGCATCTTTCCTGGTCAGCAGGTAAACATTACCGTTGTAAATAATCGCCTGCCGGGCCTGGTCATCGGGCAGGGTTAAAGGTTTCCATTTGATCTGCGCTTTTTCCAGATCTGAAGCAGCCGCAAAAAATCTCCGGGTCTGCTCGTGAGCACCGCCCCATAATTCCACCATCAGCCATTTATAATCGGGTGAATAATTGATAAAAAAGAGGTCGGAAGAATTTATATTCAGATCAGGATGAGTAGTGCGTGACAATAAAATTTTATCTTCTTTCATATCCGATCCCAGGCGATGAACCTTTACCGGGATATCAAGAAAAAATTTTGGAGAAAGCTGATCGGTGGTTTGCAATTCGCCATAAATTAACCCATTACCATCCGCTGTCCATGCCTGTGCTGAAGACACCGGGTACAGGCTGTCAGGGTAAAATGTTTTTGTATCAACATTGAGGAGCCTTATAGTCCGAATATCTCCTTTGCCATTATCAGTAAGTGATAACGCTACTTTTCGCCCGTCATTACTTGGCAAAAACGTGAAAGTGATTTCATTTGATTGCTTCTTTGCATACACATGGGGATCAAATAATAAAATTTCTTTGCCGGTTTCGCCTTGCCGGTAATAAAGCTTGCCAACATTTTCTCCCTTCAGTGTCTTTATATAAAAATACCTGCCCCCATTCCGTCTTGCATAAGAAATGTCCGCCGTGTTTACCAAGTCAAGTTTTTTGTATTCATCCAATAAAACATTCCGGCCTGGTATTTTATCAAGCCATTGATTTGTGAAATCGGATTGTTCTTTTAGCCAGGCCTGCACTTCGGAATTGCCAGCATTTTCGAGCCAGCGGTAATTATCGGTTACAACTTTGCCAAATATGGTATCCGAAACAGGATGAATTGGAGTTGCGGGATAATTAAAGCTTGTTTGGGCGGTAGAATGATAACATGATAAAACCTCAATTAAAAGAGCAAAAGCAAAGCAGGTAGTTTTTAATTTATTTTCCATAACAGAAGTATTTTATCTAACGTTGGGGCTTTGCGTTCGGTGGGGTATTTGGAAACTTCCAGCCCGGAACTGAAAATCAATATAGTTACAAAAGTTGAAAATATATTCTGTCGCTCATCTGTGTTCGGTCAGCCTGATATACAGCCGATAGTAGCACTAAGATGAGGGTTTATTCGTCGCCTCCCACTGACGCAAAACCTCGCTGTTGTGCGATGGTGGTTTTGTTATTTATCCATAAGAGTTAGGGATTTGTAGAATGTTCGATAAATCAGATCTGACTTATCGTAATAAGTAGATAGGTCAGGATCTTAAAATTTTATTCTTCTTATGGGTGAAGCTGGACTTCTCATAGGTTATGAAAAGCTGACTGCATCTAGTGGGAATCTAAATCAACCTAACTATTATATTTTTTAAATACTTTAACTCCTTGATATTCTGGACCAAATTCTTAATTTGGGTTCGATACTAGACAGGAATCTTTCAGACAAATGATATATAGAGGAAATAGGGAATTTGAGGAGTTTTGTAACTACAATTGTTGTGCGTCATACAGTAAGATGAAATTTTTTTATAAAAACAGGAAAGCCGAAAACTGATTAGAGTAGGCAATTATAAAACAACGAAAAATATGAGAAAGATTTCAGTATTCGCTTCATGCCTTGCACTTGGCTTAGCACTTCTAAGCAGTTGTAACAATTCCGACACTTCTATGGCGACATCTGCCGAGGAGGCTAAACCGAAATTTGATTTAACGGTAGCCAAAACGGAGATTGAAGCTGCCAACAAAGAATTTATGAAACTGGTTGCGGCAGGTGATTCGGTTGGGATAGCAAACGCCTACACTACTGATGGAAAGGTTATGTTTGCTGGAGCGCCATCTGTTGTAGGTAGAGCAAATATTCAAACAACTTTTTCACGCATCATAAATTCAGGAGTTACAAAAATTGACCTCCAAACGAAAGATGTGTTTGGCACAGAAGACTTACTGGTAGAAGAAGGTGAGGTAACCGTTTTTGTTGGCGATAATGCTGTCGCAGAAGAAAAATATATCATTCTTTGGAAAAAAGAAGATGGCAAGTGGAAGCTGTTTAGAGACATTGCCAACTCTAATCGCTGATAGATAGCTGATTTGTCTGTTATTGCTTGAAAGAAAAGTAAAAACGCACGCTTGAGTAGACGGCCTCGCCAATCGTTAAATTGACGAGGTGCTCCATACACACCAACTAACGTGCGGGTCTCTCTTATGGTGGTTCACCGGATTGTAGGTTATTTTTTGATGTAGTATTCCAAAAAATGGATCAAATCCACTGCAAGGTTTACTGCAATGTTGGGATTTTTCCAAAAAAAAAGGGATGATAATCATCCATTAAATCCCTGTAAATCAAATATGTAGCCCCGCCAAGAATCGAACTTGGATCTAACGTTTAGGAAACGCTTGTTC
>CAYMXK010000412.1:0-4261 GCA_964393915.1 uncultured Prolixibacteraceae bacterium | reverse complement strand
TAGTGGCTGAAGCTTTGAAATTCATTGAACAGTCGGTTGGCAGGCAGCAACCCTTCTTTGCAGTGATCTGGGATGGTTCACCCCATTCGCCATTCGTTGCCAAAGAGGAAGATACCAAAGGTTTTGAGGCGTTGGATGTTAAGAGCAAAAATCATTATGGCGAGTTAGTGGCATTCGACCGAAGCGTGGGTAATCTTCGTTCTGGCTTACGCAAGGCAGGTATAGCAAAAAACACCCTTATCTGGTATTGCAGCGACAACGGAGGCCTGCATGAAATAACCCCGGAAACAGTTGGGGGTTTGCGCGGCAACAAGGGAAGTTTATGGGAAGGCGGTATACGTGTGCCCGGTATCATCGAATGGGAAGGGCATATCAGGCCAGGCATTACCAGTTTTCCGGCATCCACAATGGATATATTCCCCACGATCCTTGATATACTTGATATGCCCGGAGATTATATGCTGCAGCCAGTTGAGGGAATCAGTATCAAACCGGTTATTCAAAATAAAAATAATGGGATTCGTACAACCCCGATCCCATTTCTATATCAGGGTAAAGGTGCTTTAATTGACAATGATTTCAAACTGGTTTCAAACGATCCCGGTAAGGGATTATTTATGTTGTACGATCTGGCAAACGATAAAACCGAATCAACAGATGTGTCAAAACAACATCCGGGGAAATTTGAGCAACTCAAGAGTGAATTTATCAAATGGCACGAATCGGTGGATAAAAGCATCGCTGGCCTTGACTATCCCGAAGGAAAAGTAAACAGTGATGAACCGGAACCACAGTTCTGGATAGATGATGTTCGGTACAAATCGTTTATCGTGAAATACGGGAACCGCCCCGAATACTCAGGCGTGATCAAAAAGATAAAATATGGAGAGTAAAAACACTTATCATTTTTAACTATGAAACTATCAATAAAACTACCAATTTGCGCAATGGTTTTCTCCGCTTTAGGGGGAGTTGCACAGGCTCAAACTCAGAAACCCAATGTTGTTCTGATCCTCGCCGATGATTTTGGCTACGGCAGCCTGAATAGTTACGGAGCTCCCAAAAACCTTGTCCGTACCCCCCATATTGACAAGCTGGCGGAGGAGGGAATACGGTTTACCAATGCCCATACGCCAGCATCTATCTGTACCCCAACAAGGTATGGATTACTGACCGGAAGTTACCCGTGGCGTTCGAGTCTGAAATTCGGAGTAACAAATCCCATCGATGAATTGCTGCCCGATCCTGCCACGGTAACAATTGCCGACTGGTTGAAAAACAGGGGTTACAACACCGCTGTAATAGGAAAATGGCATTTGGGTTATGGGAAAAAACCATTGGATTACACAAAATCATTGTCGCCAGGCCCCCTCGACCTGGGTTTTGATTACCACTTCGGAGTTCCGCAGAATCATGGTGACATGTTAGGAGTTTACATCGAAAACGATCAAATTTACGGGCTCGTCACCAACAGGGTAAGCAAATATTCACGCACATTTTATGGTTCACCTTACATTGGGTACGATGCCCCGCAACGGGTTAATAAAAACGTGATGGAAGATTTGACCGACAGGTCGATTGATTGGTTAAAGCACCAGTCACGGGAGACTCCTTTTTTCCTCTATTTCAATCCGGTTGCGGTTCACCACCCCATCACCCCATCAGACCGGATGAGGGGATTGAGCGATTGCGGCCCCTACGGTGACTTTATCCAGGACCTTGACCTAAGCGTGGGACGAATACTTGAAACACTGGAATACAAGGGGTTACTGGAGAATACACTGGTAATATTTACAAGTGACAATGGTGGTGAAATCCCCGGAAACAATCCCGATGCACCAGAAATTACTGCCATCAATGCAGGGTTAAAAATCAATGGTGACCTGCGTGGCGACAAGCATACCATCTTTCAGGGGGGTACCATGGTACCATTTATCGCCTATTGGGAAGGTCATGTGAAGCAGGGAACCATGTCGGATGAAATGATTAATCTTACGGATGTTTTTGCCACCCTGGCTGAAATCACAGAGGGTGATCTGCCCGATTCAAAAAATGTAGCTCCAGACAGCTTTAGTTTCCTGCCGGTTCTGACTGGGCAGAAAAATCTGCAACCACGACCATCGATGGTAACTGCTGATGCAAAAGGCATGCATGCCATTCAAACAAACAGCTGGAAACTTATTGATACAACGCCGCCACCGGGATTTCCTGAAGATAAGATGGATCAATTCAGGAATGAAAAAATGCAATTGTATCACCTGGCTGAGGATCCGGGCGAACAGGTAAACCTTTTTGAGAAATTCCCTGACAAGGCAAAACAGCTAATGGACGAATTGAACAGGATTCGAAATGCTTCATCAACACGTTAAAAATAAGACATGACATTGACCTCATTTTTTTTAAATATTTTATTCGAATTAATCATCTCATTTTCAGTTATTTAATTCAATAAATTATTTTCTGCAAATCGACATTAATCTTGTTAATGCAATATTAATACAATATTAAACCCTTCGCGATAATATTGGGTTCGAATAAAAACATCAAGGACGATACAATTAACGGTCAATTCTTAAATTAAATATTTTTTTATGAATCAAATCTTAAATAGGTAAACTATGAAAAAAACGAAACTTTTTCTTTTTCTGCTTTTGTTTCCGCTATTTCTCTATTCTCAGAATAGGGAAGTGTCCGGAAAGATAACAGACTCTTCAGGAGGAGGGCTCCCCGGTGCTTCTGTCATCGTGAAAGGAACAACCATCGGGACCGTTTCGGATGTGAATGGCGAATATCGCTTAAGTGTTCCCCTGGGAGAAGCCACCGCTTTGATCTTTAATTTTATTGGGTTTATACCCCAGGAAATTGAAATTGGTAATAGGAGCACCATCGATGTTTCCTTGTCTCCGGACAATTTCGGATTGGAGGAAGTCATAGCGGTTGGTTATTCGACCCAGAGAAGGGCAACCATTACCGGATCTGTTGCTTCAATCAGAAATGAAGAGCTTGTTGTTACCAAGAACCAAAATGTGGTCAATATGTTAACAGGGAAATTGCCGGGTGTACGTGTTGTGCAAAAGAGCAGTGCGCCGGGTGCCTATGATTCAACCATTGATATCCGGGGTATGGGTAGTCCGCTCTTTGTTATTGACGGGGTTACCCGAGACCAGGCCTATTTTGCACGCATGAATCCACATGAAATCGAGAGCATTTCCGTATTAAAGGACGGTTCGGCAGCTATCTACGGTTTACGTGCTGCCAATGGGGTAATTCTTATTACTACGAAAAGCGGTACTTCTCAAGCGGGAAAAGTAGAATTTACTTATACAGGTAACTATTCAATTCAACAGGCGCTTTATGTGCCTAAAGGTGTAAATGCACAGGATCATATGACCTTGCGAAACGAGAATACCTTCCAGGGCTTCCCCGCGAACTATTTGGTTCGCCAAAATCCGGTCTTCACCCAGGAAGACATGCAGCCGTACATCGATGGAAAACCATCTTATAACTGGATGGATGCCGCTTTTGAGAAAAACTCACCGGAACAACTACATAACTTCTCCATAAATGGAGGAAGTGATAAGTTAAGCTATTTCATGAGTCTTGGATATGCGAATCAGGAAGGAGATTACAAGGGGGGTGGTTTTAACTCCGAACGCTGGAACTTCCGTTCGACAGTGGATGCACAACTTACCAAAGATTTGAGTGCAAAGGTAATAATTGGCGCTATTTATGACGAAACCAACCGGCCTAACTCAACCGATTGGTCGACCATGAAAACAGCATGGCTGATGCGCCCCGATGCACCATTTTATGCAAACGACAATCCTGACTTTCTGAATGGTGATGCATCGGTATTGTATGTGGGACGGAATGTATTGGCGGAAATCAATCCTGACATTAGTGGGAATGACAAAACCAATAATAGAAGGCTTAACGGCACCATGCAATTAAACTACAACATACCCGGAATTAATGGTTTATCACTAAAAGGTTCATACGACTATGCCACATACCTTCCAGACGAAACGCGCCATAAAAAAAGCTATAACCTGTTTGTTTATAATCCTGGCACAGAAGAATATATTCCTACTCCCCGAAACGCACCTTCGAGTATTGAAAGAAGCGCCAATTTCAATGTCAATACCGATATGCAATTGGGAGTTCATTATAATAACATATTTGGAAAACATAGCGTAAAAACATTTGTAATATTTGAAGAAGCTTACAGTTCATGGGATAGTTTTAGAGCTTACCGCGAATT
>CAYMXK010000411.1:0-4331 GCA_964393915.1 uncultured Prolixibacteraceae bacterium | reverse complement strand
CACCCGTGAATACCCATATTTTCTGATTGGGCGCTTCAAGCAATCCTTTGTCTTGTAAATATTTACAGAAACGAGCCTGATAAATGGCCATTATAGGCCCCAAACCCATTGAAACCGTTGGAAATTGCCAGTAGTCCTGCATTAGTCTTGGGTGTGGATAAGATGTTAATCCTTCACTGTTCTGCAGTTCCCTTCTAAAATTCTCCAATATTTTTTCTGATATCCGGCCCTCCAAGAATGAGCGGGCATAAATTCCCGGTGAAGCGTGTCCCTGGAAATAAACAATATCAGCCGGCCCTTCACCTTCGCCACCTCGAAAAAAGTGGTTAAACCCAACTTCGTATAGAGTGGCTGCCGAGGCATACGTTGAAATATGTCCTCCAATGCCATCTTTTTTGCGGTTGGCCTGTACCACCATTGCCATGGCATTCCATCGTATGATGCTTTTAATTTTGCGCTCCAGTTCCCGGTTTCCCGGATATTCCGATTCTTCAGAAACAGGAATGGTGTTCACATAAGGCGTTTTCAAATGGAGCTTTAAGTGAATACCTTTTTCCAATGCCCGGTTTTTAATCAGTTCAATTATTTCTTCAACCCGGCTTTTCTGCTCGTTTTTAATAATATAATCGATTGAATCAATCCATTCCTGATTTTCGATTTTTTGTATGTTTTCTTTTTCCGACATTTTTACCTCTTCTAATATTTATACTTAAAGCATTCTGTTATTTCGAACTGGCAAGAGCTATGCTATTCAATTTTCAGTAAGAATTTGTATTAATCGTTTTGACAGAAAATCAAAATGAAAATTAATCAACCAATAAATTAAACCGATTTTTGATGTCACAGGCTAACATTAACCAGATCGTCACCCGCACCAAGTTCTTTAAGGTACCCCTTAATTTCATCAGCAAAATTATCGGGTCCACAAAGGTAGAATGGTTGATTATAATCAGAAATTTGTTCTTTAAGAAACTCCTTATCAATTCTTCCATAAAGAAAAGGTTCCTTCCTTTCCTGTGTGAGTACATTGATAAAATTATCGCCTAATATTCTTTTAAACTCTTGGTAAAGAAAAATATCTCTTTCTTTTTTGTTTGAAAATATTAATGTACTTCCATTGACTGTACCATCCACTTCCATTTGTCGCAAAAGAGCAATAAACGGCGTTACACCTGTTCCTCCGGCAATAAAAACACCTGGTCCTTTGTTTTTAAAAGAATCCCATGGATCGGTAGTAATAAAATGGTCTCCTTTTTCAAGTTTTGAGAGTGCCAAAGTAATTCCTTTATGTTTTGGATAGCATTTTATGGTGAATTCCAGATTTTCATCCCTGTTTAAACTGGTTAATGTAAAAGGAGCCCATTCGCCCTTAAATTTTGGATCGTCGAGTGTTGCTTCAACCGCCTGACCGGCACTGTAAGTGAATCCATCCGGTTTCTCAAGAGTAAACTGCATGACGTCGTGAGTGAGCCATTGCTTTTGTTTTATTTTTAATTTGTGCTCCATATCAAGCTGCTTTAATAATTTTATTTTATTTAGCCGACACGTTCGGCCTGGTCATTTTCTCTGGTTTTACCCATTCATCAAACTGTTTTTCAGATACTAAATCAAGTTCCACTGCCGCCTGTTTTAGACTGCAATTCTTTTCATACGCATGCTTTACAATTTTAGCTGCACTTTCATAGCCAATAAAAGGCGTTAGAGGCGTTACCAACATGAGCGAATTTTTGACGTACGATTCTATTTTTTCCAGATTCGGTTCTATTCCAACCAAACAATTAATATTGAAGGACTTACAGGCATCGGTTAATAATGATGCCGATTGCAGGAAATTTGCAATTATAACCGGTTTAAATACATTCAGTTGAAAATGCCCACTTGAATTGGCAACAGAAATGGTTACATCATTTCCCATAACCTGAGTGCAAACCATCGAAAGTGCTTCAATCTGAGTAGGATTTACTTTTCCAGGCATTATGGAAGAACCAGCTTCGTTTGCAGGCAGTGTTATTTCATATATTCCCGCGCGCGGTCCCGATGCAAGTGCCCGAATATCGTTTACAATTTTAAGCAAACTAACCGCCAGATTTTTAATGGCCCCATGAGTCTGAACAAGCGCATCATGATTGGCAATCAGTGCGAATTTGTTTTCAGCCGGAATAAAAGGCATTTCTGTAAGGGTCGAAATTTGCGATACTATTTCCTTATCAAATCCGGGAGGTGTATTTAAACCTGTACCCACTGCGGTTCCACCCAGGGGCAATTCCTGCAAACCGGGTAATGATTTTTCAAGAGCATTTAATCCCATTTTAATTTGAAAGGTGAAAGTCGCAAATTCTTGTCCCAGGGTAATGGGAACAGCATCCATAAAATGAGTACGTCCCAACTTCACAATTTCGCTGAATTCATGCGCTTTCCCTTGAAAAGATTTTATCAATTCAACCAGGATCGGAATGAATTCATTTTTTACCATTTTATAAGCCGCAATATGCATTGCTGCAGAAAAGGTATCGTTAGAGGATTGCGATCTGTTAACATCATCAATGGGATGAATAAATGGTTTATTCTGTTTAGAGTCGCTTTCGGTTATTTGATTTGCACGATTAGCAATTACCTCATTGCAATTCATATTTGTATGAGTGCCGGAGCCGGTTTGCCAAACTACGAGTGGAAAATGCCCACTCAGTTTTCCTGCTAATATTTCGTCACAAACCCGGGTAATTAACTTCATTTTATTGGCAGATAAAATCCCAGATTTATGGTTAGCTATTGCAGCAGCTTTTTTAATAATTGCATAAGCCTCAATAATTTCGCCAGGCATTGAGGCCGGTGAACCGATTTTAAAGTTTTGCAACGAGCGTTGTGTATGTGCACCCCATAGTTTATTCGCAGGCACTTTCATTTCACCCAATGTATCTTTTGCAATCTTGTATTCCATCATGCAATACTTTAAAGCTGCTTAAGAAACTGTTTATTCTTCTTCAAACTTAATAACCTGAGTCGGACATGAATCTGCTGCATCTTTAATTTCATCTTCGTTTGCCTCCAGATCGGCACCAGGTTTCACTTGCATTTTGTCCGGAACCTCAAATACATCTGGTGCAATATCTGCACACAAATCGCACGACGTACATTCATCTTCGCTCTCATCGAGCCATACTTTTTTAATTGTCATAACCCTATTTTTATCGCTTAGTTAATAAGAACACGACTTTACAATTCATCAATTTTGGCGGCCATTATAAAGTCATTTTCCGATAATCCATTAATCGAGTGTGTACTCAATTCAATATCAACCGATTTGTAATGAATGCACATATCAGGGTGGTGGCCTTCCTTGTCGGCCAATAATGCCACGTTTTGCGCAAACGCCATTCCGCGTTTAAAATTCTCAAAAGGAAATTCCTTTCTAATCATTTTATTATCAACTACCTCCCATTTGGTGTGCAGTTTGCTTATAAAGCCTTCTATCTGTTCAGCATTCAAGGGTTCAGTACCTTCTTCGCACGCTGTACAATGTTTTTCTTTTAAATCAGTCATAATCTTTCTTTTTTTATTCAGGAAAGTTCCTGCTTGATATTCGTATTGAAAAAAATATGCCATTTCCGAAATCACATATTATTGGTAATAATATGCGTTGAAAATGTGTATTTTTTCCCCACATGGTGAATCCTCGCCACAGAACCTGGTTCTTCCCAATTTAAGATCTCATAAAATTTTTTTTTCATGAGAGTTGCGTAACTACCGCAAAAGAGGGCTTATTGCTTATTTAGAAAACAACTCTATGATTATGGCATGTTTGTGGAATGAACAATAGAGGTTTAATTAAAATTTACAATTATGGATAAAGAGAAATTAAGAATGAGTACAAAACTAAAAATTGATGAAATAAACCTTAAGTTACAAGAAATTAGTAATGAATTAGCCTTACAAAATGATAAAGAAATATTAGAACAGGCAAAACCAGCATTGGCCGAATTAGATCAACTTCGTGATAAAATTGAATCGCTTTACGATAAGATTGTAAGAATTCACCTAAAAGACGAACTGGAGTTCGATGCAATTGAGAAAAATATATATAACAGCATTGAATCGTTTAACGATGCTTTTAGAAAAGCAGGTTCAATGTTTAGAATCAAATAGAAAAGTCATGGCATATTCAAAGCAAAATTTTCCCATATCGATGAAAAACCTGATACCCAAAATCAGGGAAAAGGCGATAGAAATTTTAAACAAGCTTGTGGATGATAAAGAAATGGAGCTAAACTTAGCAATTCCAACAGCCATTAGCCGGGCTAAAGATTGGGCTGCCAACCGGAATATTGATTTTC
>CAYMXK010000410.1:0-4356 GCA_964393915.1 uncultured Prolixibacteraceae bacterium | reverse complement strand
ATCGGTCAGAAAACAGGTTGAATGGCTCAGCGGTAAACATTATACAGTTAATGTTATCGAGGTGGCACCGGAAGATTTCCCGGCAGGTTCATACAACCAGATCTGCTACTCACTTCAGGTTACCCGGGAAATATTCGGATCGGTAGGTGTAGGCATCGGCAGGATAGAATGGTACCAGATATCGCGCCAGGATGCAGGAAGCAAAGCAGTGATTGACAGCGGCTCCGAAGCTGCCGACCTCACCGCTGACTGGACCGTCCCCAATAAAGGACTCGATTTGTTTGTGGTCAGGTTGATCAATGGCGCCGACGGATGGTCGGCTGTAAAGGGGAGTTGCGATAAGAACAGCAAAGGTATGACCGGATCGGTTGTGGAGTTATACTCAGGAAACGACGATTATGCCGCCAATGGATTTGCCCACGAGATGGGGCATTATCTAGGTCTGAACCATATAGCGGACACCGGTAATTTTATCGGGGGAGACGGTGGTTCCGACAGTTGGACAGGTATCTTTCAGTGGCAGGGAGATACCATGAAAAAGCATTGTTTTATGAAAAATCCCTGTTAAAACAATTAATATGAAGAAGAATATCCAATTTATTCTGGACAACAAACATTCGTTATCCCCGGAATTTATCAGCAAGCTCGACAGTACTGACATCAAAGAGATGCTGGACAGGCTTAAGATCCGAAAGGAAAATGATCCGGCTACATCTTTTCTGGTTAATGCGATGGCGCAGGCGGCTCCGGAAAAACTTCTGCCCGAGCTGACGAAGATGGTTAAACTAAGAAAAAATGAGCAGGAGCTTCTCACTGCTATTAAATATCTTGGCCAGATTGGCGGACCGAAAGAAGAAAAGCATCTGCTTGGTCTTATGGAGCTTCGTGATCAGAGTTTGCTCCGGTCAAAAACTGCCCTTGCATTAGGCTCTATAGGTACAAAGGCTTCTGTCAAACCGTTGCTGGAGGCATCCCTTTCCAATGGAACAGAAAAGGGATCCGCCAGGCTGGGACTATTTCTGCTGGCTTCGAGACTAAATCACCCCTGGAATGAAATTCAGGCAGCGGATTTCCGGGAGGGCACCCGATTTATCAAGCCTTCAGCCAGTGCGAAGGTTTTTCCGATAAAACCTGTTATGACGAAAACAGCCGATTCAGCACTTGATAATCTCTCCGATACTTTTGGGATGAAATTCTCTGGCCGGAATGCACTAAAGTTTAAATGCGGACAGGATGACCACTTGCTTGTACTGAACTCTACCGGGGATACCTCGGCGGTTCAGAGACCGCGAAACTCTATGGCATGTCCGGCAGCAGTTTTGATGCAATCGCCCACCGACAAAAGCTGGAGCGTTCGCTTTCTGGTATTTCAGACTCCGGGGAAGAACGGAGCATCTACTATATATGTTCTCCGGACCGATGGGCACAGGGTGCTTCAGGGAACAATGGTGGGTAGCCGGTTTAACCTTGAAACAGTTGACGACCGACCTGTAGCTGCCATGAGGCTTACCGGAATTTTATCGGGTGGAAAAATAACGGAACCGGAAATATTATCCGAGAGTCTGGTAAAATCCAAAAGAATCCCGGTCCCATCGAAGCATATGACATAAACAGAGCGCAAAGCGCAAAGCGCAAAACGGAGAACGGA
Organism: uncultured Prolixibacteraceae bacterium; assembly: GCA_964393915.1. Taxonomy (GTDB): domain Bacteria; phylum Bacteroidota; class Bacteroidia; order Bacteroidales; family Prolixibacteraceae; genus UBA1413. Next base: position 2,708 of record CAYMXK010000410.1, on the reverse strand, counting down.
GACCGGAGACCGGAGACCGGAGACCGGAAACCGGAGACCGGAAACCGGGGAACGGAGACCGGAGACCGGCAAAGCGCGGAGAGCTAAGCGCAAAACGCAAAACGGAGAACGGAGACGGGAGACCGGAGACCGGAGACCGGAGACCGGAGGACGGGAGGACGGAGACCGGCAAAGCGCGGAGAGCTGAGCGCAAAGCGGCAAAGCGGAAAATGGAGACGGGAGGAAGGCAAAGCGCGGAGCGCGGAGAGCATAGGGCAATTGGGCAGAGCGCAAAGCGGAAAAAGGTTCGGGGGGCAGTGCTGACTGGTACGCACACGTCTGGGGGGCGGGGGTTCCCGCTAATTGAAAGACAGAGAGTTGGAAATTGGTTTCTGCAGCACTATACAATAAGCGAAAGCAGCAATGTCGCAGCCAGGCCAACAATGGCAACAATACATTCCATTACTGTCCAAATCAAAAAGGTTTGTTTGATGCTGACGTTGTAATATTCTTTGAACATCCAAAAACCGATATCATTAAAGTGTGAAAACATAAGGCTGCCCGAACCGGTGGCGATGACCATCAATTCCGGTGAAATGCCCGACTGAACGGCAACGGGAACCATGATGGGCGCTGCGGCCATGGTTGCAACAGTTGCCGAACCCACTGCCAGCCTTAACACTGCTGCTACGCAAAATGCCAGGATTAATGGGTTAAAAGTTAAATTGGAAGCAATTCCCATGATATAGCTGTTTACATCGCTGTCTTTTAGCACCTGGGAGAAAGCACCGCCAGCAGCAATAATCATGATAATCATAGCAATGGAACCGGTTGCTTTTCCCATACTCTTCATCAGGTTGTCCATGCTGTTTCCATTGCGCATTCCCAATGTAAATATGCCAATAATGACAGCTGCAAAAAGGGCAATATTGGCATCGCTCAAAAACTTAAGGATTGTCAACACAATTGCCCAAGTTTTAGCAAGATTGATTGCAACCCCCTTTTCTATAAAAAATTGATTATAAAACTCAGTAATAGTGTTAAAACCCTGAGCCAGCAATTCCGTTTTTGGAGGCACAGTGGTAATGGCTAAATCGATAACCGCCCCAAATAACATTAAAACTATTGGACTAACCGCTGCAATAATGCTTCTGCCTAAACTTGGTAAATCTTCTTTCTTAAAATGATGCTCCTGATACAATTCTTCCGGAGGCATTACCTTAACCTTTCTGAAAAACTTTGAGAGGACAATTCCGGCCAATAAGCAAGCTGGTATAACCGGAACTAATCCGTATAGCAATACCAGATTTACATCGGCTCCAAAAACCAGTGACGCATAAACGGGAGCAGGGGAGGGGGGCAAATAGCTATGTGCAATGGATAGTGATGCAGAAAGAGGGATGCCAAGATACATCAAAGGAATTTTTGCTGTGGTAGAAAATGTGTAAATAAGGGGTATCAAAATCAGAAAGCTTGCATTATACATCATGGGCAGGCCCACTAAAAACCCTGTAATCAATATAGCATATTGGACATTCTTCAACCCCATATAATCGATCATCCGGTAAGTGATGGTATGGGCAGCTCCGCTGATTTCGATAAGTTTTCCCAGCATGGCTCCAAATGTAAGAATCAGGATAATCTTACCCATAGTACCACCAATGCCGTTCAGTACCGAATCGAGAACATCCATAAGATTCATCCCGTTGAGCAACCCCACTATAAACGAGGTAATAAGAAGCGCAAAAAAGGCATTCCATTTAAACTGTACAATCAAAATGAGCAATAGGATGATTCCGATTCCAACAATAATTAAAGGCATCTTGAAAAGTTTAAAGTTTACAGTTCGGCGGTGGCTGAGCGGAGCCGAAGCCACCGATAGTGGAAAATGAAAATAAGATTAATTAATCACAAAAGAACTGGATTTTTGTAAAAGTAACTGACTTATTTCAATTATAAAACCAGCGAAGTTGCCACCCATATATTTTTGTGCGGTTTCTTCTTTAAATAACCGGGGATTGTTGCGTACTCTGATGTCGGTATGGTTTTCTCCGTTGATCAGGCTGGTGAACATGGCACGATATCCTCCGAAATTCCAGGTCATGCGTCCATACGGGGCATCGCTGCCACAGAAGATATTATGGCAAAATGGTTCTCCGGCAAGGGTGTAGGAAATCAGATCACTTTCGATATGGGTATCGCGTTTGGCGCTGAGTACAAACTTTACGTTGGGATGTTCGAGCCCCAAACGGCGGGCATTCAGATAAAGCTCTTCTGCTTCGGGGTATCCTGCACCTCCGCCGCCCATGTGGACTCCCAACACCGGATGACCGGGATGGCGCCCTGCAATTTTTGCCAGTCCCTCGGAAGGAGTATATTCTGTATCGGCGCCGAAGTGAAAGGCAGGTGTTGCCCCGCATTTCACAATATAGTCAACTACCTCCGTTACTCGTTTATCGGTTATGTGAAAGGCATTTTGGGCCGGGTTCATTTTGACAATGGGGAATCCAAATTCAAATATACAGGTTTCTGCCAGTTTTATCGCCATATCGATGCCCAGTGAATTGGGGTCGGTCCAACCTGCGGGAATAAAACGCTCCGGGTATTTCAATGCACTGTCGAAAATATAACGGTTGGCTGCCAAAAGCGACTCAAAGTTGGCCTGTTGATTTGTTCCATACAGTGTTGCAGCCGGGTTCTGCCAGATCAGCGCCATATCCACCCCGGCC
>CAYMXK010000409.1:0-4372 GCA_964393915.1 uncultured Prolixibacteraceae bacterium | reverse complement strand
GATAATCCGGAAAAATACCAGCATATGGTAAAGGGGTATTATAAAATGATCAGTGGCGTTGACAGTGTGATGGGAAGAATTCAGAACACCCTGAGAGAGGAAGGCCTGGCTGATAATACGGTGATTATTTTCATGGGTGATAACGGCTACTTTCTTGGGGAAAGGGGATATGCCGGCAAATGGCTGATGCACGAACAATCTATCCGGGTGCCGTTAATAATTTATGATCCACGTCAGCCGGAAAAAACCCGGGGAAAATCGTTTGATGAGATGGTGCTGAACATTGATGTTACCCCTACAATTTTACAACTGGCCGGCGTTAATATCCCACAGAGATACCAGGGCACCAGCCTGACCAGTTTTTACAAAGGAAATCCCGATAACTGGCGAACCTCCATATTCTGTGAACATCGGGTAAATAACCCGATTATTCCCAAGACTGATGGTTACAGGGACGAAACATATAAATTTATCAGATATGAAGCCAGTCCTGAGTTAATTGAATTATACAATCTCAGGGATGATGTTAATGAAACAAAAAATCTGGCCTTAGATAAAAATTATCAGGATAGGGTAGCGTTCTACCATCAAAAATGTGACTCAGCTTCGAGTAAGTTGTTGTCAGACAGAGTGGAGAAAAATTAGGAAAGGTTGAAGGTGAAATAATCTCCTATGAAAAAATATATCGCCAGACGCGATTTCATAAAGAAATCATCAGGGGTGACACTTGGGACGATGGTTATTCCAGGCTCATTCCTGATTTCTGAAGGCTGCCGTCCCGGATTCCAATCTCAAAACATCCACGGTAGCGACCCCATTCTTCCCAATTTGAACTGGAAAGAGATGATGAAAAATCATGATCTCATCTGGAAGAGGCTTCCTTCGGAAATGAAAGAGGCGCCACATTTTGGCAATGGCCTGATCGGTTCCATGATTTGGTTTGAGGAGAATGCACTCCGTTTGCAGGTTTTCAGAACGGATGTTCATGACCATTCTGATGATACATACGGATGGACAGCATACAGCCGTCCACGATATCAGATAGGCTATTTCATCATTAAGTTCAAAGGAGAGGCCATTAACTGCGACCTGAGGCAGGATATCTACAATGCTGAACTGGTTGGCAAAATAACCACCACCCTTGGTAGCCTCAGAATTAACCACTTTGTACACAGGAATGATGATGTTATTTATACTGAAATTGAACCATCAGGCGAAGAGGCGGTAGCAGGCATTGACTGGCATCCTTTTGAAGCCAGGACCTCAAGGGGAGGAAGTCCCGGAGATGCGCAATACGGCGGCGCATATGCTCCCTATAATGAGCTGAAGAATCCCTGGCATAAAATAGAAAAACATGATGAGTTGTTCATTGGACTTCAGGATTTAGCGGCAGGTGGCGATTATGCAACTGCATGGAAGGAATACATACCTGCAGAAAACAAAACAGCCCTGCTGATAACTATTCAAAATACCTGGCCGGAAAAGCAATCGGTGGAGAATGCAATCAGGACTATTGGCAGCGTTCAGGAGAAAATCAAGGCAGGGACAGAGTCATGGAGGGAGGAGCACAGGGCCTGGTGGAATGGTTTCTATCCAGAAAGTTTCGTCACCTTTCCAGATCCCATCGGAGAGACTTTTTACTGGAACAACATCTATCGTATGGCTTGTTGTACCCGGCCTGATGCACAATATATTGACACTCCCGGAATGTGGAACTCAGGCGGGCCTTGGCCATACAGTACGCATGACTTTAACACCCAGACCGCCCATTTTCCCGTTTACACTGCCAACAGGCTTCACCTGGGAGAAGCACTCGTGGAGTCACTGCACCGCAACCGCCAAAACCTGATCGATAATGTTGTACCAGCGGAATGGCAGGAAGATTCTGCATACCTTCATCTGGCAACTGCCTACGATCTTAGAGGTAAAAGGGATGGTGACGGACGGTACAGTGAGTTGATGGGGTGTCTGCCCTGGCTTTTGAATAACTGCTGGCTGCATTACCGTTATACGATGGATAAGGAGATGTTAAGGGAAAAAGTGTTCCCACTTTTAAGGCGAAGTATTAATTTATACCGCCACCTGCTATACACGGGCGATGATGGCAAACTGCACCTTCCTCCAACCTACTCACCGGAACTGGGAAACTTCACAGATTGCAGTTTTGACCTTGCCCTGTTAAAATGGGGATGCATCAGACTGATTGAAATAATTAAAATATTGGACATTGAAGATCCCCTTTTGCCGGAATGGGAAAATATAGGAGATAAGCTGGCAGACTATCCGGTGGATGAAAACGGTTACATGATTGGAAGAGAAAGAACTGGTCCGCAAGACCACCAGCACATGTCACACCTTATGATGATCTACCCCCTTTACATTGAAAACATCGAAGACAGCAGAGACAAGGAGTTGCTAAAGAAGTCGGTAAGAAACTATCAGCCCTCCGGAATGCCTAAGATGGCTGCCTCACAGTCTTCTCCGGCTGCAGCTGCATTGGGTTTGGGAAACCTGGCGCTGCAACGTATGAATGATATTCTTTACAGGGAGGTGGATTATGAAGTACTTGGTAAGAACGGGATATACTACCTTCGCACACCCTGTATTGAGACTTCATTGAGTTATAATACCTGTATTCAGGATATGCTTTTACAGAGCTGGGGCAATAAGATACGGGTATTTCCGGCATTGCCTGATAGCTGGACAGATGTGGCTTTCCATAACTTCAGAACCGAAGGGGCATTCCTGGTCAGCGCAAGCCGGAAAAATGGAGTAACCACCTTCGTCAGAATAAAAAGCCTGGCAGGGGAACCATGCATAATAAATCCTTCATTTAATTATACACCGAAAGTGGAAAGTCAGAAAAGGATTAAAATTGAGGAGATTGAAAAAGGATACTACAAAATTGACCTTAAAAAAGGTCAGGAAATCATCCTATTTCAAAGCGATACCCAACCTGACTTTGTAATTGAACCATTGAATCCATATCCGGAGAAAATAAACCACTTTGGCATCTCATAAAATTATTTTGCGGTCAGCTCAAGGTTCATTATCTTTTCCAGTACAAGAGAAACCGCCCCGATGGTTGTGGCTTGCTCTCCAAAAGTGGATGGGAGGATAGGCATGTTGGCATTGGTATGCAACATGTATTTTGATTTTTTACTTTGAACCATATCAAAAATAAACTGGCCATTCAATGAAATTCCCCCACCCAGATAAACTGCTTCAGGATTCAGCAAGTTGGCAATGTTCCCGATTCCTTTGCAGAAATATTCAATAACTTCGTTGTAAATTCTCAGACATACTTTGTCACCCAATTTGGCAGCTTTAGCCACCATTTCTGCAGTTATAAGATTTGGATTGCCATTGCAAAGCCCACGCAAAATTTCTGAGTTATTGTCCGCAAACTCCTGTTTGCCAAGTGCCGCAATCCGATGCCCGGATGCCAGCGCTTCCAAACAGCCAAGCATCCCGCATTTGCAACGCACATTACTTTCGGTATCTACCGAAATATGGCCAAATTCTCCTGCAAAACCCGCATGCCCTTTCACCAGCTTTCCTTCAATAACCAAACCCGATGCTATGCCATACCCCATGTTTATTACGGCAAAGTTCTTCATATGAGGTTTTGCTCCCAGTTTTAACTCTCCCAATGCCATTAGTCGGGTCGAATTGTCATAAAAGATTGGCAGATCCAGTTTGTCTTGCAGTTCTTTCCTTAAGTTGATATTTGACCAGCCAAAATCAGGTGATACCTCAATGATCCCGGTTTCCCTGTCGACAAGCCCGGCAACGCCAATACCAATGCCCCAGACTTTTGAATTAGCCTCTTTTCGGCTTTCAAGCTTTTTTATGACATTTATAACTTTCTCTATAATACTGGGAAAGCCCTTTTCTATTTCAGTAGGAACCTGTATTTCGGAAATAAATTTCGCATTGAGATCAACCAGCCCTCCCCTGATATAGGTTGCTCCAAGGTCAACGCCAATTATATTGTTGTTATCGTTTTTGAATTTAACAATCATGGCAGGTCTGCCCCCATTTGAACTGCCGGTTCCAATATATTCGGCCAGGTTGTCCTTATAAACCAATTCATCAACAATCCTTGTAACCGAAGGCGGGGTCAGCTTGGTTGCCTTTGAGAGTTCGGAACGGCTGATCTGCCCTCTTTGGTTTATCAGCTTCAGCAGTACCCTTTTGTTTGCCAGATGCAGCAATCCTGCATCCATTTTGGAGAATTCATTCTTCATCAGTCAGATATGTATATATAGATGTTTGGCGCAAAGATATTAAAATAATATTATTATATATAACGGACCAATTTATAAATTCTTCCCCAAATTGAAAGAATTTAATTAAAAAGCACTGAATT
>CAYMXK010000408.1:2637-4392 GCA_964393915.1 uncultured Prolixibacteraceae bacterium | reverse complement strand
ATGATGGATAAAAAGTCTCCCGACGAAATGTTTGAACCTTTTTTCGAAGAGTTGGCCACCCTTGCCAAGGATGCTTCCCTGTCGACCGTTATTGAGCGGACCCTGGTGATTATGGCCCACCGTTCGGATTATTTAATGGAGCTGGTCAGAGATTTTACCGCATTTCTCCGCGAAGGCGGCATGCCGGCCGCGGTGGCGCTTGCCGGAGAGGTCGAAGCGGCTATCTAACCGTCCCGTTCCCGGGTTTCGACAACCGACCTGGTGGTGATTACAAGCAGCCAGGGATACCTGTCGCCGGTAAAATTACGACTGTGCAGTGATTAAACTGCCAAAATTTCCTGTCTGCCTCCGCCAATTTTTAAATTCCGTCAGTTGGCAGGTTATTTGTAAGGATCAACCTCAATAAAAAATTTAATATATATGGATCTTGTAAAAAGTTCAAATCCGGTTTTAAGCGACCGGATGTTTGCACGTGAACGGGTTTTCGGACAGGAAACGATGACCATTAATGGTACGATGAATAAGACCGGATTAATGTTGTTGCTGGTAATTGCCGGTGCCATTTATACCTGGGGAAAATTCTACAGTGCATTTAGCACGGAAAATCCTCAGGAAGCAATGTCGGCTGTTACGCCCTGGCTTCTGATCGGCGGAATTGGCGGATTTATTGCAGCCCTCGTTACTGCATTCAGGCCACAAAGTGCTTCTGTTTCAGCCCCGGTATATGCTGTTTTGCAGGGATTGTTCCTTGGAGGTATTTCTGCCATTTTTGAAAGTTCCTACACTGGGATTGTCATGCGTGCCGTGGCCTTAACGCTGGGCGTGTTTGTGGTTATGTTGATGCTTTACCGCTCCAGGGTAATAAAGGTTACCGATAAGTTCCGCACGGGTGTTCTCGCCGCTACAGGAGGTATCGTCCTTGTTTATCTGGTCAGCTTTGTGGCCGGCATGTTTGGTGCCAATGTGGGCTTCCTTCACGACAGCAGCACGCTGAGCATCGGCATCAGCCTGGTGGTTGTTGGTGTGGCGGCATTAAACCTGATGTTGGATTTCGACTTTATCGAAAAGGCTTCAGGGTCAGGTGCAGCTAAAAATATGGAGTGGCTTGGTGCTTTCGGGCTGATGGTTACTTTGATTTGGCTTTATCTTGAATTGCTGAGGTTACTTTCCAAACTGGCGCGCCGCGATTAAATGCCAATTTGCCATGTACATTTTGTCTCAGATATTATAAGAATTCGCCTTTCACATTTCCATTGGGAAGCACAGAATCGAGTTTAATTTTCAATAACTGATTGATAGATCCGGTTTTGTACGGGGCTTCCACGCGGATGTAGTTTTCAGTAAAACCGCCCATCATCCCTCCGTTGGTTTGCTCCTCAAAGAGAACAGTGCGTATGGTGCCGAGGTTTTTTTCGTAAAAGGCACGCAGTTTTTTCTCAGACAGGTTAATGTATTTCTGGGTGCGGTTTTTGCGCTCGTCAACAGGAACTTTCCAGGGGATTTTCAGTGCCTGGGTTCCGCTGCGCTCAGAATAGGGAAATGCATGGAGCTGAGAAATTTCCAGCGAATTGATGAAGTCATAGGATTCCTGGAAGAGTCCCTCGGTTTCCCCGTTTGTTCCTGCTATCACGTCAACGCCTATAAATGCCAGGGGCGCCAGTTCCCTTATCCTGTGGATCCTTTCAGCAAAAAGTCCGGTCGAATATTTGCGTTTCATCAGGGAAAGAATCTCATCGGAGCCTGCCTGCAGCGGGA
>CAYMXK010000408.1:0-2537 GCA_964393915.1 uncultured Prolixibacteraceae bacterium | reverse complement strand
GAATATTTGCGTTTCATCAGGGAAAGAATCTCATCGGAGCCTGCCTGCAGCGGGATATGAAAATGGGGCATAATTACTTCTGAACCCGAAGCCAGCCGGATAATATCGTCCTTCAGCAGGTTGGGTTCTATGGATCCCAGTCGCAGCCGGTGCAGTCCTTCGGTTTTTTCGAGCGCAATCAGCAGATCAAGAAAGTTCTCACCTGTCGATTTCCCGAAGTCCCCGATATTAACCCCCGTAAGGATGATCTCCTTATAACCTTTTTCCACAGCCTTCCGGGCTTCAGCCACCGTGTTGGTGATGTTGTCGTTGCGGCTTTTTCCCCGCGCATAGGGTATGGTACAGAAGGAGCAGTAATAATCGCATCCGTCCTGGATTTTAAGGAAGCTGCGGGTCCGGTCGCCCCAGGAGAAGGAGCGGTGGTAGTCTTTGATGTTGGCCAGCCGGGTGGTATGGACTTCAGTTACCGCCCTTTTTTCCAGCCCGCCCAGCCAAGCCGGGATATGAAATTTTTCCTGCGTCCCCAATACCAGGTCAACACCTTCGATGTGCCCGATTTCGCCTGGTTTAAGCTGTGCATAGCACCCCACCACCACTACCATGGCATCCGGATTGTTCCGCACTGCCCGGCGGATGATATTGCGACTGTTTTTATCACCTGAGTTGGTAACAGAACAGGTATTAATCACATATAAGTCGGCTTTCTCCTCAAAATCAACCTTTTCGAACCCCACCTCTTCCAAAGTGTGGGCAATGGTAGAAGTTTCAGAAAAATTGAGTTTACATCCCAAAGTATAAAAAGCCGCTTTCTTTCCTTGATAATCCATCCTGAGCATATTCAAAAAACGCCACAAAATTAGCAAATTAGCGATGAGCAGAAATAAAATCAGTTTTTAATAGAGACAATTTTGTCTTTTTCGTAATACGGTGGCCGGCAGGAAGCAAAAAATTCGGTTAAAAGCCTTATTATTGCTATATTTGCAGATCGTTGCCGGTTAATGTTCCTCGTGGTACATTTTGTCCGGCGAACATAAATTTTCAGAAATTGTGATGTTATTACCAGGATGATGAGGTTACTGCTTATATTTTTTTTGCTTTATGCTCCTTTCGGAGTCCAAGGCCAGAATACGTCGGTAAAAATTGCCCTTGCCAAATATGATGGCGGAGGCGACTGGTATTCTGATCCAACGGCTTTGCCCAATCTTATCCGTTATTGCAACCAGGAGCTCAGGACCAATATTCATCCCGAACCTTCAACCGTTGAAGTGGGCAGCCAGGAGATATTCAACTATCCGTTCGTCCATCTCACCGGCCACGGCAATGTGGTTTTTTCCGACAGTGATGCACGCAATCTCCGCAGGTACCTGGAGGCAGGCGGTTTTCTGCATGTCGATGATAACTATGGAATCGACTCCTACATCCGGAGAGAGATGAAAAAGGTATTTCCGGAAAAGGAATTTATTGAATTGCCAAAGGATTATCCGTTGTTTGCCCAGAAGTTTGATTTTCCTGAAGGACTTCCCAAGATTCATGAACATGACAACAAACCTGCCCAGGCATTCGGGATTTTCGTGAACGACAGGCTGGTTTTTCTTTATACTTACGAAACCGATCTTGGAGATGGGTGGGAGGACCCGGAGGTGCACAATAACCCATTTGAGGCCCGTTTAAAGGCTTTACAGATGGGGGCGAACATCATCTCATATGTTTTTCAGCAGTAACAGCAACAATTTCATCGGAGAAATAAATTAAAATTACTGATATGGAATGGAACGGAACCAAGGAATCGATCAGCCGTGAATTTGTTTTCGGCGGTTTTAAGCAGGCAGTTGCCTTTGTCAACAAGGTTGCCGATGCGGCTGAACTTAACGACCATCATCCCGATATTCTCCTGCACGGCTACAAGATGGTCACTATCACCCTTACTTCTCACGATCAGGGAAAGGTCACCCTGAAAGATTTAAAACTTGCCGAGATAATCGACGAGATTTATGATCTTGAACAGAATTCCTGACCTCATTTATAACTATATGACAGAGAATGTTCAAATTGTATTGCCCGCCGAATGGGCGGAGCAGGATGCTATAATGCTGACCTGGCCTGGTGCCCATACCGACTGGGCCGATATACTTGGTGAGGCGGAAAATACTTACATCAGCCTCGCTTCTGAAATTGTTAAGCGGCAGGATTTACTTATCGTTTGTGACGATGTTGAGCGCATACGAAACTTTTTTACTCCTGCACAGCAACAGCACATCCGGTTCTTTGAACTCCCCTTCAATGATACATGGGCCCGGGATCACGGGCCTGTCGGCACACACAACAACGGTCAGCCCATGCTCAATGATTTTGGTTTTAATGGCTGGGGCGGTAAGTTTGATGCGAGCCTCGATAATCAGCTGACCTCCGCCCTTTTTAATATAAAGGCCTTTGCCGGGGATGTGCAATACAATAATTGCCGTGATTTTATCCTGGAGGGGGGGAGTATTGAGTCAGATGTTCAGGGCACTCTCCTTACCACTTCAGCCTGTCTGCTC
>CAYMXK010000407.1:0-4407 GCA_964393915.1 uncultured Prolixibacteraceae bacterium | reverse complement strand
GCAAATTCGGCACCTGCCACCCAGTTGTCTTCCTCAATAAGATACTCACTACCAGCATCTTCGGTTCTCAAAAGCCAGTAGGAGGCCTCAGGAGCCGTGCCTATCAGTTCTCCGGGCAGGTAACTCCCCATGGCCGACAAAACCATCATCCCGTGCCGGTGTTCAGCATAAAAGTCAGATGCGGGATTAACAAAGTCCCTGGTCCCCAGTATTTTGCCCCTTTCATACAGATGGCGGAGAGCCGGCATCTGATCGGCCTTGAGAAATCCGGCATCCAATACAGCTATGACCATACCCTGCCCTCTCAGGTCATTTTTATGAAAAAAATGTCCGTTTAACTGGCTGATCTGAAAAACGGAAGCACCATAAAATGAGGTGTCTATCCCTGACAGGCTGGAGTCAAACCCGAACTTGCCAAAGCCCTTTTTGAGTATTTCCCCGGATGGTTTGGTGTACTCTACATCCCTGACAAACTTGAGTCTCTTCCAATCATTGGCAACCGAATCGTTAGGGGCCTGCACGGTTATGCCGTTGAGCCATTTGGAAGAGTGTACATAAGTTGCTCCGGATTTTACTATGGAATCGATGTAGGCCTTACTGACGGGAAGGTCTGTCTCATCAATGGCAATATTCTGTCTGATGCGCCTCTGAATGGCTCTCTCCGAAAGGAATTCCCGGGGACGGTCAGTCGAAAACCTTGTTCCGGATTTGTCTGTAAAACCCACCCAATACCATGATTGCCCCTGACAGAGCAGCGAACCTGCAGTGAACAACACAACAATTATGGATTTGGTGATAAATGAATTCATATCGTATTGGACAATTATAGCAGCCGAAAATTACTGTTTAATCATCAGAAATAAAACTCCCCGGCTTATAAAAGCAGAATTATCGGTTTTTCAGGAGGTATTCTGTTGGATTATTGATGTATTTTTCCGGATCAGTGATGATTTTGCCCTGCCGCTCCATTTCCTCCAGTTTTCTGGTTTCTGTTTCATATAATACTTCAGGGTTAAGCAGCACCCCTGAACTGTAATGCAGCGTATACCGGATCTCCCCTTTTTCGGAGTAGTATTTCCAATCGCCATCAGGAACATCTTCACGATAAAATGCATCTACCTCCATTTCACCTGTCGGATAATAGGTTACACAAAATCCATTTCGCTGGTCATTGCTGTAGATGCATTCCAGAAAAGGTTTGCCGGAAGTGAAAAAAGCACGGTAGCGACCGCTTTTTTTATTGTCCTTCCACTCCGCCTCTTCGAGCAATTCTCCGGAAGGATAGTAGACGCGGCTCGTCCCCGATTTAAGCCCATCAGCAAATTCCTCTTCCGACACCCTCCTTCCCTCAGAAAAATAGGTCCATAGCCCTGATTTTTTTTCTCCCCGATAGGTGCCCTCCGCCACAAGCTTTCCAGCCAGGTCAAACAGGCGTGCAGCAACGGAATCGGTGGCTTCACTGTGAATCAAAATTGCCATTAACGCGCCGTTCTCATGATACCTGCGCCATTCTCCCACAGGCTTGTCGCTTTGGAATTTGCCCTCGTACATGAGGCGCTGGTTGGGGTAGTACCTTTTCCAAAGTCCCTGCTTCAAACCGCCGGCATCGGTGTGGTTGAGCAATTCCTGGCTTCCGGCCAGCAGTGGAAAACATAATAGAATTAATAGAAATCGTAACATATAGTATTAAACTGACAAAGATCGGAAATATTTTGTGATCTGTTTCTGTTGTCAGCCGGGTTTTCAAAACCAGTTGCAGCAGAATTTTAGATCAAGGCTGCAGGAGAGCCATTAAAGAAGATTTTCCTGCATCTGTATTTAGAAACGGAGGGTTTTGCTATTTTTGCGCCATGAAAATCCTCCGTTTCTGGAAACCAGTTCTATGGCTCATCATCATACTTATTTTGAGCCTGATACCAGGCAACAGGCTGCCGGGTATTCCACTATTCCCTCATGTCGACAAAGCAGTGCACGCAGCCATGTATTTCGGGCTGGCACTATTGCTGGTTAGGCCGCTAAGTCACCACCGGTTGCGCAGGCCTTATACCGGGGCTGTACTCATCTGCCTGGTAATTGGCATATTGGTTGAAATCTCTCAGGAATACATGGCGGTAAACAGGTCGGGTAACTGGCCCGACGTAGCGGCAAACCTAACCGGGGCACTAACGGGCATTATCTTTTATCATTACTTGATTATGGATACATGGTGTGAACAATTGGTTTAGGTTTTAATGCGTAACCACATTTTTCCGGCACGAATCAGAAAGAGTCATTTAACCCTCGTTCATTTCTGCATATTATATCTGAACCGTTTGCAGTCGTTCAGTAGGTTCTGCATAACTATTTGCCAGCCCAAACTAAATACCATAAACCAGAGGTAGGATCAAACGCCGGACAACTATCAAAGAAATCTTCTCAAGGGTAACAGGATATACATTATATATCTATTTAAATATCAACATTATACAAGACCGATGTTGATTTATTAAACAGTGTATATTTTTTCATCACTTTTTCATTTGGCTGTTTTTCAGTCTCTTACATTATTCTGATCATTATAGTGTATATTTTTTCATCACTTATATATGTTTATCAAACCCCTCCATGCAATCTTATTACTCTATTATTGAGCTATTTAACCGCACTGTTTTATCGTGGCACTGTTATTGAAATATCAAAAACACAACGTGTAGAATTTCTCTGCAACCATCAGGATTAAAAACATTTATTAACGCATAAAAGGCACATATCATGAAAAAGTTTTCTTACATCATCACCGGGTTAATGCTTCTGTTTTTTTGCAGTAGCAGCATCAACGCAGCAGTTGCGCCCCCCGACGAATTAACTTCATCTCAAAGCCAGGAGACCTCACTCCGGGTAATTAGTTCTCCGGAACTGATGAGATTGACAACCAATTGGGTAAATGAGTATAAAAAGCTTCAGCCGGATGCCGGCATTCAGGTTTCCGAGCTACCGGCAAGCGACTTTACATTGTCTGACCAATTGGTAATTGTAACCGGAGAATCGCGGAAATTCATAACCGGGCAGACCGGATTTGAAATGGCCGTGGGCAGAGATGCCATTGTGCCGGTTATCAACGCCCGTAATCCATTTATGGCACAAATACGTGAACTCGGGTTAACCGCTGATAAACTGGCACAGCTTTTTTCAGGCAATGCCAGCCAGAATTGGGAAATCGTAAGCAACGAAATGAAAAGTCCCATGAAGGTCAGCTTAATTGAAAACAGTGAGATCATGGAACAAGTGGCCAAATTCTCCAGGGTGGACGTCTCTGAGATCAGCGCCAGTTTGGTATCCACTCCGCAGGAACTAATCCTGGCGGTACAAAAGGATGTTTATGCGCTGGGATTTTGCCGTTTGGCAGATATCCTGGAGAAGGAAAGCGGCACTTTTGCGGAAAATATTGCTGTTCTGCCAATAGACAGAAACAGGAACGGAAGAATTGACTACTTCGAAAATATTTACGACACTCCGGAAGCCTTTGTGCGTGGCATCTGGACCGGCAAATACCCTTCAGCCCTGACAGAAAATATATACATTGTTTCAGCCACCCAGCCCACCGGTGAAAATACCTTGGCATTCCTGGCATGGTTAAATGGTGAAGGACAGGAAGTTCTCAACCTTTATGGCTACAGTCTTCTTTCCAGCATGGAAAAAGCGTCGAATCTCAGTGCCCTGGAAGCCCCGATGGCTTTTACCGGTGAAATGGAAGCACCGGTCAGGACGGCAGGGTGGCTAAAAGTGCTGATCGCCATGATCGCCGTCACTCTTCTGGTTTCCGGCATCGTCATCTATCAGCGCAACAGGAAAACAGTTATGAAGGCAGATAGCTTCAAAATGAGTCCCGCATTGACTACAGAATCCATTAAAGCTCCGGGCGGGCTCTATTTCGACAAGACCCACACCTGGGCATTCATGGAAAAAGATGGCCGGGTAAGAATTGGGATCGATGATTTTCTGCAACATCTGACTGGACCGCTCACCAGGATCAAAATGAAAGAACCGGGCGAAAAGGTCAGAAAAGGGGAAAAAATTATCACTCTGATCCGTGAAGGAAAACAACTCGAAATTTATGCCCCGGTATCAGGGACAATCATGCAACAGAACCAGGCATTGCTAACCAATTCAACCATGGTGAACAGTTCCCCATACGCTGACGGATGGATCTACACCATTGAACCTGTCAGCTGGGCCAGGGAAATACAGTTCATGTTCATGGGCAGTGAATACAAGGAGTGGCTTACGGAAGAGTTTTCAAGGCTAAGGGATTTCTTTGCCTCATCAGTTCAATCCAATGAAATGGTTTATGAACATGTAGTACTTCAGGATGGCGGCGAGATAACCGACAATGTCCTGGCAGAACTCGGGCCGGAAGTATGGGAAGAT
>CAYMXK010000406.1:0-4418 GCA_964393915.1 uncultured Prolixibacteraceae bacterium | reverse complement strand
GATTTGTGTTAAAAACAAATTATTTTTTATATTTACCCCACCCCAAAAACATACCCATGAAACATACATATTATCTTTACATAATTACAAATTATACCCGGACAGTAGTCTACACAGGAGTAACCAATGACTTATCACACAGGCTCCTGGATCACATTGAAGAACGCAACCATGGATTCTCCTGGAAGTACAAATGCAAATACCTTATTTATTACGAGCAGTTCCAGTATATCAAGGATGCCATCGCTCGCGAAAAGGAAATCAAAAAGTGGCGCCGTGAAAAAAAAGACAACCTGATAAACAAATTCAACCCGGAACGCAAGTCCTTAAATGACCAATTTATAAAATAAATTTTTTTGTACCGTTGCCAAACGCACCCTGTCATTCCGAACCGCCGCAGGCGGTGAGGAACCTTCCATTTTTTTATTAATATTACACCTCAAAATCAACACAGCACCATAATTTATTTAAACTTATATGTATCAAATAATTACTCACATTTTACTTGCGCTTATTTTGTTGCCGGTCACTCCGCTGGCAGCGCAAAATTCCGCCGTATTTAAAAACTACCGCAACCCCAAGGAGGTGCAGGAGCTGCTGAAGAGCCTGCAAAGTTCAAATCCGAAAAAGGTTACCCTGCACAACATTGCCCAATCTCCCGGTGGCAGGGAGCTGACCGTAATAGAGATCGGCGCCCACCTTACCGACGGTCCGGCCATCTTCCTGGGCGCCAATTTCGACGGCATTACCCCCCTCGCAACCGAAGGGGCCCTGAGGCTGGCGCAGTATCTCCTCGATCCGGCGCAGGACAACGGCAACGTGAAGTGGTTTATCCTTCCTTCGGGCAATCCCGATGCAGCGCAGAAGTTCTTTGCCAATCCCCGCCTGTCGAGCACCCTTAATGGAATGGAGATCAACATCGATATGGATGACCAGACCAGCGAAGATGGGTATGAAGACCTCAACAAGGATGGTTACATCACGGTCATGCGCCGCAAGGTCGCCGATGGTGACCACCGCATTTCCGACGAAGACCCCCGCCTGCTGGTGAAGGCCGATCGGGCAAAAGGCGAACGCGGCATCTATAAGGTCTATACCGAGGGTATCGATAACGACGGAGATGGCCTCTACAATGAGGATGAACCCGGAGGCATAAATCCCGGCATCAACTTTCCGCACGACTTTCAGCATTTCAGCAAAGAGGCCGGACTATGGCCCGGTTACTCCCCGGAAACCTACGGCGTAATGAAGTTTATTTATGATCATCCCGAAATTGTCATGACCGTAAATTTCGGGGAAGCTAACCTCCTGCTGGACCTCCCACAGGAGGGCAAAATCGATTTTGACCGCGAGAAGATCAGGATTCCTGAGCGGCTGGCCCGTCAGACCGGACTCTCAGCGACGCAGACCTATACCATGGAAGAACTGGTGCAGGGCTTGTCCAGCAGGTTTCCCGACATGGAAATCACGGAGAACCTGGTACTCAGCCAACTCAACCTGGGACCTGAAAAGAACTTTCGAAAAAACGACATCCTCCTGTATGAATCGCTGTCCAAAACCTATAAGGAGGCCCTGAAGTCCGGCAACATCAGCACCTCACGCATGGCTTCCGAAAAACCGCGCGGAGGTTCGTTCGAGCTTTGGAGCTATTTTCACCTGGGCGTGCCCTCCATTGCCCTCAGTCTTTGGGAGCCGGAAGTTAAAAAAGACACCACCTCTGCCACACCAGGAACCCCTCCGGCAGGCAGGACGGGTGCAGCCGCGCAGGAGAAAAAACCCTCCGCGGAAAAGCAGTTGCTCGACTATTTCGACAAGCAGCAGATCAAAGGATTTGCAGATTGGGAAACTTTCACCCACCCGCAGCTGGGGGAAGTTGAAATTGGCGGTTTTATTCCTTTTGCAGGGAACACTCCCCCCGTGGAACTGGCGGAAACGCTCCTCAGCAGTCAGATCCCCTTTGTGGCGTCGCTCTCCAAAAAAATTCCCGACATCATCATTACTGAGGAAAAAGTTACGGAACTGGGCGCCGGCGTTTACCGGCTGGAGATTTTCGTTGAAAACAAAGGCCAGTTGCCCTATCCGACAGATATGGGACAGCGCAACCAGCAGCCCGCACCCATTGTGCTTATCCTCGAAGGAAAAGATGTCCAAATCCTCGAAGGACTTTCCCGCACGCCCATACACCATCTGGCCGGCAACCAGGTCCGCAAATTCAGCTGGCTGGTACAATCCGAAAAAAAGGCAGACATAATCACCCGGCTCGAGAGCCCGGTAATCCGCAACCAGTCAGGGAAGATCAGCCTGGGAAAGTGAGCAAATTCTGAAATCCATAAAAATTACCATTACCATGTCAAAAAATATCCGCATACAACTCACCGCCGCTCTGCTACTGGCGGTTATGCTGGCCACCGCACAGCAAAACAAAAAAATTGAGGTTCCGCTGAGGTTTGATTTTTACTACTCTTATGATGAGATGAACCAGGCCCTGGAGGCGCTGCACAAAGCCTATCCTAAGCTCACCAGCTACGAATCAGTTGGCAGGAGTGAAGAAGGCCGCGAAATATATGCGCTGACCATCAACAACCCCGCAACCGGTGAAGAAGCACAAAAACCGGGGGTTTATGTCGATGGCAATATCCATGGAAACGAAATTCAGGCAGGTGAAGTTTGCCTCTACTATGCCAACCTCCTCCTCACGAAATATGGAGAGAATGAGCGCATTACAGGCCTTGTCGACAAGAATGTACATTACATCGTTCCAGTGGTAAACGTCGACGGCCGCGCCCGTTTTATGGATGAGGCCAATACGCCCAGCACCAACCGCACTATCCGGATTCCCAAGGACGATGACCGCGACGGGCTGTTTGATGAAGACGGCTTCGAAGACCTTGACGGGGATGGGAACATCTGCCAGATGCGCATCCGCGATCCGTTCGGGATGTACCGCACCGATCCGGAGGATCCCCGCCTGATGATAAGGGTAAAACCGGGCGAACAGGGCGAATGGACACTGCTGGGCTACGAAGGCATCGACAACGACGGCGATGGGCGCGTCAATGAAGACCCCGAAGGGTATGTCGATCCCAACCGCAACTGGGGCTACCGCTGGCATCCGCGCTATATTGAGCGGGGAGCCGGCTATTTTCCCTTCTCGGGCACCGGGCTCAAAGACCTGGCCGGTTGGATGATGAAACGCCCCAACATCATCATGGTATTTGCCTTTCACAACATGGGTGGCATGTGGCTCCGCGGACCGGCCACCCAGGATGAATCGCTCGCCCCGGAAGATGTGGCCCTCTACGATTACCTGGGCGAAAATGCCGAAAAAATGACACCGGGATACCGCTATATGCCTTCCTGGCAACTCTACCCTACCTTCGGAGATTTCGGCGAGTTTACCTACAACCTCCTTGGGGCATATTCCTTTATCGGAGAACTTTTCATGACCAGCCAGGAATCCTACCGGAAAGATATCACCAAGCCGTTGGAGAATCCCAACGAGAGCAGCCGGGAGCGGATGAAATTCAACGACCACCTCGGATTGGGTGAGATGTACAAGCCTTGGAAAACCTTCGCCCATCCCCAGTATGGAGAAATCGAGATCGGGGGCTGGATGAAAATGACCAGTCGCCTGCCTCAGCTTTTCATGCTGCCGGAGCTGCTGCACCGCAATGCTGCCGTGATTATGTTCGCCGCCGAACAAACTCCCGAAGTAAAAATGGAGGTATTTGACATAAAGGAGATCAGCAAAAACCTGCACCGCGTGCGTGTAAGGGTAAGCAACGCCAAAGCCATGCCATCCATGACCGCCGGAGCAGCCGGCAATAAACTGCATCCCCGCGACCAGCTGAAGGCATCGGGATTGAAGGTGGTGGCCGGCGGGCGGATTACCCATCTTCAATTCGACAAGGTGACTTACAAGGAGCACAGACCCGAACTGCAGTTCCTTACGGTTCCAGGGTTCGGCAAGGAGGAATTTGAGTTTCTGGTGGAAGGGAAAGGCCAGCTCGAAATTGAATACACCTCACAAAAGGCAGGGAAGCTGAAGCAGACTGTAAAGCTGTAGGGCGAAATACCCGGTATTTGAAACCACAAAGGAACAGCAAGAGACCTTGCGGTATATGTAACCACAAAGAAATATAGCTATTTAAAAGCGGAATAAAAGTTTAGTAAACCAATAGCGTCCTTTGCGTAGGCCTTTGCGAACCTTGCGGTTAAAAATTATTACCGCAGGGAAAAACCTATTGAATGGTTTAAATCTTAACCGCAATGGGCGCAAGGAAAAAACGCAATGAACGCAAAGAATACTTTGTGGTTCTCAGTGTCTTCTCCGTGGTTCTCTGTGGGCAATATTTTTTAATTAAATTGGTGGAAATTTGTGCCGTAATAAGTGGAAATTTGTGGATAATCTCTGTGGT
>CAYMXK010000405.1:825-4430 GCA_964393915.1 uncultured Prolixibacteraceae bacterium | reverse complement strand
AGCTTTCGTCACGATTGAAATATAAGTTACCACCAATGAAGCATCGCAGTTCCATTTGTCGGAGACGGTAAGCTGATAATCAGTATCTTTCGTCGGCGGATCATAAATTGTTGGTGAGGCAAAGCGGGAAACAATGGTTTCGCCCTCTTTCCATTCAAATTCGGGGGTCACTGGAATTTCAACCTGCACCCCGGAAGAAATATCGTAGTAAATGACAGGAGCCTGCTCGAAAGTCGCGGAAAGGGTAAAAAAGTCACAAGTGCTTTCCGTAACACCTGCTTCGATCGTGCGCCAGAAATTTACCACCCAGGCACGATATACTTCCTGTCCTGTCCCGGAGGTGATGGTAACCCGGTAACCCCCATCGGCAAGTTCAGAAATTTCAGATTGGTTTTCAGCAGAAGATTCATTGAAATAGGCATCGAAAGCACCAGTTACCGGATTATAACGTTCCCAGTTAAAGGTTTTTACACCACCCAGGGAAGTGCTTGCCACAAGGGTTCCCAATCTTTCATCAGGTGAGGTGCAAAAAATAAAAACCTGGTCGTTTTGAGGAAAATCAGGGTAACTGGTAAGTTCATTTCCTGTAGCACCGGGCGCCGTAATTTGTCCGGATGAGACTCCCGGAGCTAAAAACCATAAAAGGATGAGCAACATCCATATCTTTAACCTATTGTTCATTAACACAACCTTCTGTTTTTTAGTTTACAATATTAACGTTTAAAATCGATTAAATTGTCCGGGCAAAGATATAAATTCGGACCGTTGCTGTGAATAACTTACTTCATATAAATGATTGCCACCTACCACACTTTTGTATTTTTGCAAACTCATTCTGAAATTATGACCCAGTGTTTGACTATCTCGAGAATCTGAATAATACCCAGCGGGAAGCAGTATTGCTCAGAGAAGGCCCTTACCTGATTGTTGCCGGTGCCGGTTCCGGGAAAACCCGTGTACTCACTTACCGCATTGCCCATCTTCTCAAACAGGGTGTGAAGCCGTCAACCATTCTTGCGCTTACCTTTACCAACAAAGCAGCGCGCGAAATGAAGGAAAGAATAGCGGCTGTAGTTGGGCCGAACTTGTCGAAGTACCTTTGGATGGGAACATTTCATTCTGTTTTTGCGCGCATTCTGAGATATGAGCACGAAGCGATAGGGTACCCATCGGATTTTACCATTTACGACGCAACAGACTCAAAAAGCCTCATTAAAACCATCATAAAGGATTTCCAGCTCGACGATAAGATTTATAAAACAGGTGTAGTATCCAGCCGTATCTCAATGGCTAAAAACAATCTGGTTACTCCCCCGGAATATGCCGTATCGCAGGAAATTAAGGAGTTCGACAGGAGCATACAAATGCCGCGCATCAGCGAGATCTACCGTGAATATATAAAACGCTGCAAACTAAGCAAGGCCATGGATTTCGACGACCTTCTGCTGAAGACCAATCTCCTGTTCAGGGACACTCCTGCCGTTCTGGCCAAATACCAGGAAAAATTCGATTATGTGCTGGTTGATGAATACCAGGACACCAACTACGCGCAGTACCTGATCATCAAAAAACTGGCAGAAATACACAACAATATCTGTGTAGTGGGTGATGACGCCCAGAGCATCTATTCATTCAGAGGGGCGCGGATAGAGAATATCCTGAATTTCCAGAAGGATTATCCGGCACACAGGGTGTTTAAACTGGAGCAAAATTACCGGTCAACCCAGAATATTGTCAACGCTGCCAACAGTGTAATTGCCCACAATAAAAAGCAGCTCCGGAAAACTGTCTTTTCAGAGAATGAAACCGGCGCGCGCCTAAAAGTACTTGAAGCCCTTACCGACAACGAGGAGGGGTATCTTGTGTCTAATGCAATCAATGAAGCGCAAATGCGTGACCACGTCCAGTTCAGAGACTTCGCTATCCTGTACCGCACCAATGCACAATCGAGGATTTTTGAAGAAGCATTGCGCAAAAGAAATATTCCTTACAAAATTTATGGTGGCCTCTCTTTTTACCAACGCAAGGAGATTAAGGATTTGCTGGCCTATTTCAGAATAATAATAAATCCGGCCGACAATGAGGCACTGAAAAGGATTATTAACTACCCGGCCAGGGGAATTGGCCAGACCACTATGGCTAAACTGGAAAAAACTGCTTTGGACAACGAAAAAGATATCTATCATACAATAGGTGAGCTAATGGTTGATAATCCGGGGGGCATTAACAAAGGTACCCTGGAAAAACTGTACGCTTTTAAAAGCACAATTGACGGATTCAGGGATGATACGGCACAAATGGAAGCCTATGAACTATCCCGAAAAGTTGCCCGGGAAACCGGAATTCTGAAAGACCTTTACAACGACAGGTCCCCCGAAGGAGTAAGCCGTTATCAGAATATCGAAGAGATGTTGAATGCCATTCAGGAATTTACCATTTCGGCAAAGGAAGAAGGAAGACCAGGTCAACTGGGAGATTACCTTCAGGACGTGGCATTGCTTACCGACCAGGATACGGAGAAAGAGGAAGACCGGAACAAGGTAACCATGATGACCGTGCATTCTGCAAAAGGACTTGAGTTTAAAATTGTCTTTGTGGTTGGCCTCGAGGAAAATTTGTTCCCTGGCAATCAATCGGGAGGTAATTTTATTCCCAGGGAGGTACTCGAAGAGGAAAGAAGACTATTTTACGTGGCCATCACCCGTGCCCAGGAACAGGTTTATCTTTGTCATGCCGGACAGCGCTACAAGTGGGGGAAACTCGAATTTTGCCGGCCGAGTTCTTTTTTGTCGGATATCGATCCAATCTACCTTGAAGATACTACTAATCGTGAACCAGGCATGAGCCGACAGAATCGCTCCGAAATATGGAATACCAGGAATATGGCGCGGGAACGAAGCGGAATCACACCACCACAATCCACCACTCCATCATTAAAATCCAATTTCAACCAGAAACTGACCCGGATGAACGAGATCGCTGCAAGTGCAAACGAATTCGAAGGTGATGAACCTGGGAAGATCCTGCCAGGAATGAAAGTAGAACATCAGCGGTTCGGAACAGGAAAAGTCTTGCAGATTGAAGGCATTCCTCCCGATATCAAAGCCACAATTTTCTTTCACAATGCTGGTCAGAAACAATTGCTGCTGAGATTTGCCAAACTAAAGATTATATCCTGACAGAAAATCCTTCAATAATGTAAAGCAAGGGATCCTGCAGATGAAACATTTGTGACTGATTCATTCAGGTGCGTCCGAAATCTTTTTTTTTTGTTGTGGAAATGCTGTAAATCACTAACTTTGCACCGGACTAACCCCCATTTATAAACTTTTAATTTCAAAAAGAAACAATTATGCTCATTGATTCAAAAGATTACAATACAAGCCGGAAAAAACTGTCGATGCCGGAATATGGCCGCAACGTGCAAAACATGGTGGACCTGCTCCTGCAGATTGAAGACCGTGATACGCGCAACCGCGCAGCCAAAGCCATTATTGATGTGATGGGCAATCTTTATCCTTACCTGAGGGATGTTCCGGATTTTAAGCACAAACTCTGGGACCATCTGGCAATCATGGCTGAATTCAAGCTGGATATCGATTATC
>CAYMXK010000405.1:0-815 GCA_964393915.1 uncultured Prolixibacteraceae bacterium | reverse complement strand
CCTATGAACCGCCAACACCGGAAATCCTTACTGAAAAACCGAAGCGGGTACCTTACCAGCAATCCACTCTGAAATACCGTTATTACGGAAAAACCATGGACCTGATGATTAAAAAGGCCATGGAATATGAAGATGGCCCGGAAAGAGATGTACTCATCTATCAATTGGCCAACCATATGAAAAAATCCTATCTAACCTGGAACAAGGATTCGGTAGATGATATACTTATTTTTGAAGACCTGTCCAACATTTCCAATGGCGTTTTAAAGCCTCCGGGAATGGAACTCGCCGATGTCAAGGCTATGCCGCCCAAGCAGCAGTATCTAAAACAAAAGGGCTCCAAAAAAGGGAATCAGAAGAAACATCATTGATAACATATGGCAACTTTTACTGTTGAAGGAGGGCGCAGGCTCGCCGGCATTTTAGAACCGCAGGGCGCAAAAAACGAGGCATTGCAGGTAATTTGTGCCACGTTGCTCACCAGTAAAAATGTAACTATCAGGAATATACCTGAAATACGGGATGTTCTGATACTTATAGAACTTCTGCAAAGTATCGGTGTCGAAGTAAACCGTATACATAAGGGGGAGTACACATTTAATGCCGGAGGTGTCAATCCCGGCAAATTGAAATCTCCGGAGTTTTCCAAAAGGGCTGCCTCCCTTAGAGGATCAATTATGGTTGTCGGACCTTTGCTTGCGCGCTTTGGACTGGGATTTATTCCCCAACCCGGAGGCGACAAAATCGGGCGGAGAAGATTAGATACCCACTTTCTCGGATTTGAAAAACTGGGTGCCAGCTTTAATTTCGATAAC
>CAYMXK010000404.1:0-4432 GCA_964393915.1 uncultured Prolixibacteraceae bacterium | reverse complement strand
GGAGATGACCTTTCCCGCGAAATCCGGAAAGTTCGCCAGGATTCGAGCTTCAAAGCCATCGTTTTGCGCATAGATTCTCCCGGCGGAAGTGCTTACGATTCTGAAGTCATCTGGCGCGAGGTAAAACTGGCGGCAGACACAAAACCGGTGGTTGTTTCAATGGGTAATGTTGCTGCCTCGGGTGGATATTACATTGCCTGTGCTGCTGATAAAATCCTTGCGCAACCCAATACAATAACCGGCTCAATTGGTGTTTTCGGAACCATTCCCAATGCAGGGGAGTTAATGAACGAAAAACTGGGAATAACCACCGATGTAGTGAAAACCAACAAACATTCGGATATGCCTTCTTTTACCCGGAAAATGACCGATTTTGAACGCGACCTGATGCAGGAATACGTAGAAGATATTTATGATGTATTCCTCGAAAGGGTTGCCGATGGCCGGAACATGACCAAAGAGGCAGTTGATGAAATTGGCCAGGGACGTGTATGGACCGGAGAGAATGCCCTTGAAATTGGCCTTGTGGACGAACTTGGCGGCCTCGACCGTGCTGTTAAGCTGGCAGCCGAACTGGCAGAATTGGAAAACTACCGCACGGTTGACCTTCCTGCTCTGACCGATCCGTTCCAGGAGTTACTTAAAGGTGGGAGCGACAATGTAAGAGCCCGGATTCTGAAAAGTATCCTGGGGGAATCAGCAAAATATTATGAGTTAGTGGAAAGGGCAGGTAAAATGAACGGAGTGTATGCCCTCCTTCCTTACAATATTGATATCAGGTAATACCTGATCTGATCATATTAATTATTGCAATGCCCGGTTAGTTCTGAATTTCATCAGCTTACCGGGCATTTGTTTTTACCGGATCCGGTAATGGGTTGTTGAAAACATTATTTTCGAAAGTATACCTGTGCCCTTTTCTTATATTACGGCCAATATTTATTACTTTAGTCAGCCAAAATTCGCTGTATGCTGAAATTACTGCTTTATCCTCTTTCTCTGCTTTATGGCCTGGCCGTTTCAGTCAGGAACAGGTTGTATGATTTTAAGATTTTTAAATCACGTGAATTTGATATACCTGTGATTTCCATTGGAAATATTACTGTTGGAGGAACCGGGAAAACGCCCCACACAGAATACCTGATAAAACTTTTAAAACAAAACTACAGGGTGGCGGCACTAAGCCGGGGCTATAAACGCAAAACAGAAGGATTCAGGCTCGTGGAAACCACTTCACTGGTAGAGGAAGTTGGTGATGAGCCAATCCAGATGAAGCGCAAATATCCTTCGGTGACTATGTCCGTTTGCGAAAACCGGGTTATCGGGGTGGAGACCCTTTTGGAAGGCAGGCCCATTCCGGATGTTGTAATTCTCGACGATGCCTTTCAGCACAGGCGGATAACCCCTGGTCTCAACATTTTGCTGATTGATTACAACAAGCCGATCAAGGATGACTATCTGCTTCCGTTGGGGCGCCTCAGGGAAAGCAAGTTGCAGGCCAGACGGGCCAACATCATAATTATTACCAAGTGCCCCAACGAAATTACACCGATAACCCGCAGGATTCTGGCAATGGATGTACGTTTATATCCCTACCAGGATCTCTATTTTACTACCATGGTTTACGGTCAGCTTTGCCCTGTTTATCCCGAAGCCAAACCAATGGATCTATTCAACGATCCGAGGCACATGGCGATCCTGGCTGTAACCGGTATCGCCGCGCCTGAATATGCGATTCAGCATATGTTAAAGATAACATCGGAGGTTGAAGTCATGAGCTTTCCCGACCATCATAACTACACCATCCAGAATATCAGGAAGATACTTGAAAAGTTTGAGCAGTTGGGCAATCCGCGCAAAATCATAGTAACCACAGAGAAGGATACCGTAAGATTGCGGCAGCTTGAACTTCCTGGGGAAATTAAAAAAGCACTTTACTATTTGCCGGTTCAGGTGAAATTCCTCGACAGGGAAGGCAAGCAGTTCGATAAAAAGATAATTGATTATGTAGGTGAGAATAAATCTCTCCGGGAAATCAAAAAGCACAAGGCTGGCAACCAGGATTATATTGGACTGGGATAAGATTTTCAACTGCAGTTTTGTTCGAAAGCTGCATGGGAAATGGGTATTATAATAAATTTTGATCTGAATATGTTGGAAAACATCAAATTAACAGCGAATTTCATCGCAGAAAAGACCCGGTTTAATGCTGATGTCGGAATTATTCTTGGTACAGGATTGGGTGGACTTGTAAGTGAAATTGATATTGTCATATCCATCCCTTATGATGATATCCCCAATTTTCCGGTGTCAACTGTTGACGGGCACCATGGCCGGCTGATACTGGGACACCTGGGAAACAAAAAGGTGATGGCCATGCAGGGGCGTTTTCACTTCTATGAAGGTTACTCCATGGAAGAAGTCACCTTTCCTGTAAGGGTGATGCAGCAGCTTGGAATTAAATACCTGTTTGTATCCAATGCAACAGGAGGATTAAATCCCGATTATGTGGTAGGGGATATCATGGTGATCAATGATCATATCAATTTTTTTCCCGAACATCCGCTCCGGGGACCAAATATTGCTGAGTTGGGCCCACGGTTTCCTGATATGAGCAGGGTATATGATGAACGCCTCAGATATGCAGCAAGACTGATTTCGCTTGAAAATAGCCTTAATCTGAAGGAAGGCGTATATGTGGGAGTGTCGGGGCCTACTTTTGAAACTCCTGCTGAATACCTGATGTTTAGAAGGCTGGGCGGTGATGTTGTGGGAATGAGTACCGTTCCCGAAGTTATTGTGGCCCGTCATGCCGGGATGAGAGTCTTCGGAATATCGATCATTACAGATAGTGGCGTACCGGGACAGATCGTTGAGATTTCGCACGAAGAAGTCCAAAAGGTTGCCATGAAGGCCGAACCAAAAATGACTCTCGTGCTTAAGAAATTAATAGAATCTATATCGTAAGATTAAAGTGTAAAATGTTGTCAATCAGAAGTCGATGATAGATTTATTTAATTGATATACAGTATTTTATATTGGTTGATGAACCGTCTGCTGTCTGATCTGTTCCATTAGGAAGATAAATATAAATTGATGAATATTCAAAAACTGGTTTTTTTACTTATGGTCATGTCATTAATCATGGCTTGCAGCCCAACCGACAAGGTTGAACTTGTCCACGGTACCGAGTCCGGACTTGGCGAAGGGGCCATCTGGAACCACCGCACCAATCAGTTATACTGGGTAGATATTACAGGTAAAATCCTGAATATATACACGCCTCGTCTGGGAGTAAACCGCGAATTGTATGTGGGACAAATGATCGGAACGGTAGTTCCTGCGAAAACAGGACGCGTGGTGGTTGCCCTCGAGAATGGATTGTATTTTCTTGATCCCGAAACAGGCACCAAGAATCTGATAGTTGATCCGGAAGAAGAGATTGAAGGAAACCGTTTTAATGATGGCAAGTGTGACCCAGCCGGCCGCTTATGGGCAGGTACCATGAGTACAGAAGGTAAGTCGGCAATGGGCACTCTATACCGCCTTGATTCCGATAGCACTATTCACCGGATGGTTGCTGGCGTGAGCGTTTCAAATGGCATTGCCTGGTCAAATGACTATACCCGTATGTATTATGTCGACACACCGACCCGGAAAGTAATGGGGTATGATTACAACAATGCCACCGGCGAAATCAGCAACCCCTCCCCGGTGATTGAAGTTCCCGCTGAGATGGGCCATCCCGACGGAATGACCATCGACAGCGAAGGCAACCTCTGGATCTGCCTGTGGGGTGGGGCGGCTGTTGGTTGCTGGAATCCCGATTCAGGAGAGCTTCTCCGTAAAATCGGGGTGCCTGCGAAAAATGTTACTTCCTGTGCTTTTGGGGATGCCGATTTGGGAACACTGTATATAACAACGGCAAGGGTGAATACCAGTCCTGAAGAGCTGAAAGTTTACCCAAATGCCGGATCGTTGTTTAAGGTCAGGCCGGGCGTCTCAGGAGTGGAAGCCTTCTTTTTTTCAGATGAGGTGAAAAATGAAGCGTTCTAGATATTAACCCTTCGCCACCTTTAATACTGATGGATGTACTGCTCATTTCACTCGCCCCTGTTGCCATTCTAGGTTTCTATGTTTGGTTCCGTGATAAATACGAACGGGAGCCTGTCAGAATGGTATTGCTGGCCATGATTGCAGGTGCCCTCATTGTCTACCCGGTGATTTTTGTTGAACAGGGAATTCAATTCATCGGACGATCTTTCCAGGGTCTTTCCGCGGCCGCCTGGCATGCGTTCGCTGTAGCCGGATTTACGGAAGAGTTATTTAAGTTCATCGCATTGTATATATTAATCTGGAAGAGTCCTGATTTCAATGACAAATACGATGGTATCGTATATGCCACTTTTGTTTCGCTTGGATTTGCAGGAGT
>CAYMXK010000403.1:0-4442 GCA_964393915.1 uncultured Prolixibacteraceae bacterium | reverse complement strand
CTGCTGATTTTGCACAGGCCTGGCATTATCAGGGTTGGTTTCCCGTTGCTGCTGCATTGATCTTCGGTTATAAACCGGCAACTGCCTGCCATCTCTGTCATTGAATTGCGGCCGGTACAATTCTAACCGGTTGTTGTTCAGTCGCTGCACCGGAGAATCATTATCCCTTATAGTTACTGACCTCACCCTGCGTCCTGTTATTCTTTCGACTTCTCTTACTTCGGGCCCTGAGCTGCAGGAAACTTGTCTCTGGCGGTTATACGAGGTATTTTCAATTATCGATGAATTTTCTATAATCCTCGGATAATTAACGCGGTTCACATAGTAGTTGTAAACATCATGCCTTCCAAAATCGTTGTGTCTGACGAATGTCCAGTGATCAAAGTTGGTGTACCGGTCTCCGTAAAAACCTGAGTAGACACCATATCCGGGGCGCATCGGCTGCCATCCGTAATAACCATTGCCACTTCTCCAGTTCACCCAGGAGGGGCCCCATTCGTAACCTGGTAACCATAGCCATCCGTAGAACGAATCGTAATCCCATCGCCCATAATGAAAAGGCGCCCATCCCCAATTGTAATCCGACATCCAGGACCAGCCGTGCCGGGTGTGTACCCAGTAACCATTGGAAGAGTAGGGGGTAAAGTTGGGGCCTGCATCAGGTAACCATACATTGCCATAATTGGGATAGTCTATCCATTGGCCATAAGGCCTTAACTCGTCATAAAAGACCTGGTAACTTACATCTCTCTGTTCTGTTGAGGCCTGTTTTTGAGATGAACAGGCAGAGAAGACCAATGTAATAGTCATTATTAAAAACTGCATTTTCGTTCTCATCGCAATTGAGTAAATTCATTGATAATAAAAGCATTATGCATTTAACCGGTGCTGTAGGATCTTTCGTGAAAAGAAAATCCTGCTTTTTACAGTCCCTATGCTCCATTTCAAGTCATCCGCAATTTCCTGGTATTTGTAACCATTGATATACATTTTTAAAGGCAGACGGTGCTTATCGTCTAATTGTTCGATGCATTCAGTCATTTCATGAACTGAATACTTCGATTCCGGATCTTCGGTGTTAGAATTCCGGGATTGTTTTAAAACCATAGCTTCTCCGGTATGATCTTTATAATTGTGGTAAATCATTCGCCTCCGGTATTGGGTAATATAGGTATTCCTCATAATTGTACAGGTCCAGGCTTTAAGATTGTCGTGTTTTACATATCTATCCCGGTACAAAAGTGCTTTGAGAAATGTTTCCTGAACAAGGTCACGGGCATCGTCTCTCTCCCGGGTAAGGCTTAAGGCAAATTGCCCTAAAACGCGTTCAAGTTGTAAGAGGTTGTCATAAAATTCAAGTGCCATCATTGATACGATTTTTGATTCAATAAAATTATTTACCTTCTCCTGTTCACGCCAAAAGGGTGTTCAAAAGATATATTGTAAATTTAAGGTGTAAGGGTCAGGGAGTTGTTACACATTTTCTAATTTGATTTACATTTTTCCCACTTTTGAATTTCGACACATAATTTTTATCTGAATATTACCGGTGCCGGTTTCCCAATTTCAAAATCCCGAAATCCGAAGTCGCTGGTCTGAAAGGAGTTAATCTTAAGGACATTATTTCCTCTGCCTGGAATTACAGGAAAAAATGCAATGGAGAGCTGGAAAGTATTCATTACCAGGTTGTCGTTTTTAATTAAAACTCCCGCTCCTATTTGGGAATATAATTTTGCTGTCCGAAACCCCATTTTTTCATCGCCAAGCATCGCCAACGATAATGTAAAGTAGGGGCCAAAATGAAATCCAATAAAATTCCAGGGTGCATACGACTGCGTTTGCAAAGTAAACAGCAACCGGCTGTTTCCTGACAACACATGACTATTAAAACCATCAAGGCCATAACCATCGTTAATGGTTAAACTATCATAATCGGTGCGGCGGATTCCGAAAATAGCCTGCGGCTTTACAAACTGTCTGAACTTCCAGTTCCCGATCTCAATTAAATTCGTAAAATAGTTAGCTCCGGCACTGACTACACCCTGCTCCGTTTCAGATTGGCGAAAGAAGGTTCCGTATTCAATATTTGAACTCAGATAACCCCACGGGTAATATTTCCCTGATGAATATCGCGCACCTATATAAAATCGGCCTTCACTGTTTTTTTCCTGGAAACCACCAGTCAGGCCAATTACCCTTCCCACCGGAACATCCTCAGTTAACCCGAACTTGAAAATGTACTTGTCCTGCACATAAAGCCGAGTTGAAATGCCAATACCAGCCAGGTAAAAATTTTCATTGGTATAATATTGGAGTGTATCAATGTTTTCCGGAGGCATTTCAAGAAAGCGGATGCGAATAAACCGTGCTGTGGAGATAAAGTTGGTAGTGCGCTGAAATTCATTATTCCCTTTGAAAATTCGTATGGCATTACCTGCCCAGAGATCTTGTGCATTGTACTTAAACTGCATAAAATCGCGCGTCCAGATAGAGTCTTTTCTCAAATGTTGTGAAATATTCATTCCGGCAGCCCACTTTGCAAGCGGGGAAAAAAACGGACGTTCGATTGCAAAATTCTTTATGAAATTGCCATATTCGTCGGTGCCATACTGTAGGGTTGAATTTATGTAGGTGTTATAGATATTGGGAATAAAATATTTTGTCCTGAAAGCGTAGGCACCATTGCTGTGGTTCCAGGTAAAACCATTTCGGAACTCATGTCCTAATCCCAGAAAATTATCATCTCTCAGGCTTATAAAGATCCTTTTTTCTGATACAGATCCACCGGGAATAATGCTCCAGGTATCCAATGCGCGAATATACACATCGACTGAGTCTGAGTCCACGGCTGAGGAGAGGACATAAAAGGAAACATCGGTTATGAAGCTCATACTGCGCACCAGACGCTCAGATTCCTTTACCAACAGCGAATCGAAGGGTTGGTTACTGCGGAAAAGCAGCAGATTCCGGATGGTTGCAGGTTGTGTTTTAAAATGTAACCAGTTACCTGCTTTTGACAGTGAATTCAATGAGGCGGTTATGGTGTCTCCTATGGAGTATCCAAACGGGTCAAGTGTTTCTATGTTGATATTCCGGATAATTTTACCTTCGAATGAACTGTATGGCTTTTGCAGAGGTCTCTTTTTTATTGTTTTTACCGGTGGTTCCGGTGCAACCGGTTTGAAGAATAACCGGAACATAAATTGAGTAAATTTATTTTTATCGGAGTAGGTTTCTATGTTTTCGTAAAGGTGGGTAGTATCGGCCCGGGCAGGAACTTCCTGTGAAAATGCAATTTCAATTGACATTATTGAAACCACGAATATTGCAGGAAGGATTTTGAGCCACATTTATATAATTTTTGTTGTAATAATAAATTATTAGCATCTGGCAAGGTTAGGGTGGGGGTAGAGGGTATTTTCCGTGCTACCATATGTCGGCACTATGCGCCTGTCTGTCACCCCGAAGGCGAAGCCCGAGGGGCCTAAGTACGCCCCTGCGGAGCTGCTGTCTTCCCGAACGGCAATGCCCCTCTAGTTACGCCCCTACGGAGCTGCTGTCATCCCGAACGGCAAAGCCCCTCTAGTTACGCCCCTACGGAGCTGCTGTCATCCCGAACGGCAAAGCCCCTCTAGTTACGCCCCTGCGGAGCTGCTGTCATCCCGAACGGCAAAGCCGTGAGGGACCTATTTATCTTCCTCTATTTTTTTCTCAGCCTCTGCTTTTGCTTTCCTTCTAAAATACCCCCTGAACAGGAAGTTATGCTTTAGCGCTTCCATGTTTTCGTTCAGGCTTATGCTGCTTTCTTTAAGATTAACTATTGTTTCGTCAATGTTATTAACGATAGCCGTATCCTTGAGCAACATTCCGACAGCTCCCTCGCCATTGTTTATTTTCAACATAATTTCGCCAAGCTGGTCTGATGCCACTGCCGTTTTAGCCACAGTTGCCTGCAAACCCTCCATAAAAGCAAACACATTTTCTTTGGTAACTTCTATGGTTTCATCCAATCCTGCGGAGCTTTTTTTGAAATTTTCGATGGTCAGGTTAACATTTTCGGCAATGGTTTTATCCTGGATCAACCGGCCTAACATTCCTTCGCCGCTATTGACATTCGTCATGATTTCGGCAAGCTGCAGGGTTATAACCTCTGTATTAGCGACAGTTGCCTGCAGGGTCACCATGATGGCGTCTGTTTCCACAGGTTCCTTCGACAAAAGATGTTGCCCGTCTTGGGCTACAGGTGAATCAATTGTACCCTGAGTAACAATCAGCACGCGGTCGCCAATAATTCCTTCGGAGCCTATACCTGCCTGGCTATCAGCTTTAATAAATTCCTGGACGTTTCTTCTGATGAGCATATCAACCTGAACTGTTGAATCATTAATTATGCTGATGTTGTCTACAATACCTACATTGATACCTGAGAACCTTACATTGTT
>CAYMXK010000402.1:0-4454 GCA_964393915.1 uncultured Prolixibacteraceae bacterium | reverse complement strand
CAGTTTGATGAGGAGGCCTCGCGGTTTTCGTGTTCCGACCAGCGTTTGAACGATATCTACAATCTTTGCAGGTATTCAGCCAAGGTGAACACGTTTAACGGCGATTATGCTGCAAGTCAGAGGGAGCGGATGATGTACGAGGCCGATTGCTACATCCACCAGATGAGCCATTACGCGATCGACAGGGAGTTTGCCATCGCAAGGTACAGCCTTGAAAATATGATTTTTCATGCCACCTGGCCCACCGAATGGATTTTTCATACCATTCTGATGGCTTATGCAGATTATCAGCATTCGGGAAATACCGACATCATCAGAAAATACTTTGATGAACTCAGCGCCAAACTGATGCTTCCCCTGGCATCAGATAACTACCTCGTCAGCACAAAAACCGGGAAGCAGACCCCTGATTTTTTGAAATCCATCCATTTTAACGGCAAGGAGCTGCGTGACATCGTCGACTGGCCGCATGGGGGCATGGGACTGGTGGAGACGGGTGGAGAAACCGATAATTTTGATTTCAGGGAGTACAATTCTGTGGTGAATGCCTTTCATTACAAAGCCCTAACGGCGATGTCGGAAATGGCCGCAGCCGTCGGGAAGAGCGCGGAATCCGTACAGTACACGCAGAGGGCTGCCCTGGTGAAAAACTCATTTAACAAGGCCTTTCTCAGTCCGGAGAGGGGGATTTATCTCGATGGTATTGGTTCAGAACATGCCTCTTTGCATGCCAATATGTTCGCCCTAACGTTCGGACTGGTGGAAGATGCCAGCAAGCCAAAGGTCATAGAGTACATCAAATCGAGAGGAATGGCCTGCGGGGTGTATGGCGCCAACTATCTGCTGGAGGGTTTATTCAATGAGAACCAAGGTGAATATGCCAT
This sequence comes from uncultured Prolixibacteraceae bacterium, assembly GCA_964393915.1. Lineage (GTDB taxonomy): Bacteria > Bacteroidota > Bacteroidia > Bacteroidales > Prolixibacteraceae > UBA1413. Next base: position 3,570 of record CAYMXK010000402.1, on the reverse strand, counting down.
GCAGCTTCTCACTTCGGACAGTGACCGGAGCTGGCTGAACATGCTGCGGGTGGGCTCGACCATGACTACCGAAGCCTGGGATAACAAATACAAGTCGAACAATGGCTGGAGCCATGCCTGGAGTTCCTCCCCGGCGCATATCATTCACCGGAAAATAATGGGGATTGAGCCGCTGGAACCGGGATTCGGAAAGATCCGCATTAAGCCGCAGCCATCAGGCTTAACAACAGCAGAGATCAGGCATCCCACTATCCGGGGGGCTGTGCTGGTATCGTTTCAAAATCAGGAGGGAGAATCTTTTGGTCTCGACGTAACCATCCCTGCCAATACCACAGCCGAGATTTACCTGCCGTTCTACGATAAAAACCAGGAGGTCAGGCAAAACGGTCAGCCGGTGGATTATAGGCAGTCGGGCAGTTATGCCGTTGTGAGTGGGGTAGGATCGGGAAGGAGCTCCTTTGAAGTGGTGAAGAGATAAAAGCGGCTTTCAGTATTTATTGTACTTCACTATTTCCTCAAACGGTTTTCTTCGTTTTTCCCTTGTCCCCGGTTTTGCGGGGTATCCGATGGTGATGATCAGCAGCGGGCGGCTTCCGGCGGGAATGGAGAGCAGTTTCCTGACAGCTTTTTCATCAAACCAGCCGATCATGCATGAACCCAGTCCTTCGGCTGCTGCGGCCAGACAGATATGTTCGGCAGCTATGCCAATATCGATAAGCGGAAAATGCTTCTGTTTCACCATGCTGCCAAATTTGGAGGTGAAGTTGGCCGGCTCCATTACAATAACGATGTGCACGGGAGCCTGTTTGGCAAAATGGTTAAGTCCGATCACTTTAGTTGAAGTGGCATCGGCGAGTTTATTTTTTATTTCCGGATTATCGACGACGATGAATGTCCAGGGCTGGGCATTGCATGCTGACGGCGCCAAACGGGCAGTTGCCAGTATTCTCAGGATCTTTTCATTCTCCACAGGTGAATTGGTGTAGCTGCGCACACTCTCCCTCATTTCGACAAGCTGTAAAAATTGCTCCCACATAATTTTTGCGGATTGATTGAAGCGCTAAAATAACAAAGAAAACGCTACCTGATTGTGGTAAAGTTGATAGCAGGGATATTTCAGTTTATTCACGGTCGCTTCATTCTTTATTTTAATTTTACCCTAATTTTATGCCACAAAGGCACCAAGACACAAAGCATTCACCAAGGATGAAATTTAACACTTTGTGTAACTTGGTGTCTTGGTGCCTTGGTGGCAAGATTGATTTAATAAAAAACCAAATACGATGTATCCGGTAAAATTTCAACAAGCCTTTGCCTTGATGGCACTTGTGCAGGCAGGTGCTGTTTCGTGCCAATTTTCAGGAACAGAAGTCAAAACCCATGAACGCCCCAACATCCTCTGGATCACCTGTGAGGATATTAGTCCCTATCTGGGTAGCTATGGCTGCAAAGAGGCGCTTACGCCCCACCTCGACCAGATGGCAAAGGAAGGCATCCGGTTTACCCATGCCTACGCCAATGCCCCTGTTTGTGCCGTGGCACGGGGAACAATCCTTTCGGGGATGTATGCCACTACGAGTGGCACACACCAGATGAGAAGCCGCATGCAATTGCCCGGTATGATACCTGCCTATCCAAAAATTCTGCGCGAGGCAGGCTACTACTGCACCAACAACAGCAAAAAGGATTACAACTCCAATTTCGAAAGCGATACCACCCTGTGGGACGAATCAAGTGGTAAAGCACATTACAAAAATCGTGAACCAGGCCAGCCGTTCTTTGCAGTTTTCAACCTGGTAGTGACCCACGAGAGCCAGCTGGCTAAAGAGAGAATTGCCCAATATATAGCCAATAACCAGATACCTGAAAAGCCGCGAATTGATCCCGCCGAAATAGAACTGCCCCCTTACCACCCCGACCTGCCCGAAATCAGGGAAGACTGGGCGCGATTGCACGACCTTATTACCCTGATGGACAAAATGGTGGGCGATCTGCTGAAAGAACTCGAAGATGAAGGCCTGGCTGACAATACCATCGTCTTTTTCTACTCCGATCATGGCGGACAGTTATCGAGGGCAAAGCGGTACATTTACAATGTCGGCACACAAGTACCGTTTATTATCCGCCTCCCCGAAAAATGGAAACACCTGTCGAAGATTGAGCCCGGGGGAACCAACAATGAGCTGGTCAGCTTTGTTGATTTTGCCAAAACTGCCCTGGCGATAACTGGCAGCGAGGTCCCCGATTTAATGCAGGGAAGGATTTTCATGGGAAAACAGACAGAAAAGGCACCCGATTATGTTCATTTTTACCGTGACCGGATGGCGGAGCGTTACGATATGTCGCGCGCTGTCACCGACGGACGATACTATTTTATCCGCAACTTTATGCCCCACCGTCCGTTGGGGCGCGATTCCCGTTATGGGTTTCAGGTCCAGGCCAACTGGCGTGCGTGGGAAACCCACTACGAAAATGGGTTGTGCAACGAAACCGAGTCTCGGTTTTTTCAGCCCAAGCCGGCTGTTCATCTCTTCGACACCCAGACTGACCCCTGGCATGTAACAGATCTGGCCGGGAACCCGGAATTCAGTGAAATACTAAAAACCCTCTCAGAAGAAACCAATCACTGGATGATTGAAACCCGCGATATGGGGCTGATACCAGAACCCATGTTTGCTGAACTGGCCGGACAGGGCAAAAAATCCGGTACCATGTACGAATATGCCCAGAGCGATGAATATCCTGTTAAGCAGGTACTTGATGCAGCCAGTATGGCCAGTGCCTGCGATGCAGATCAGATACAGGAAATAATTGAAATGGCAGATAACAGCCATCCGGTGATCAGGTACTGGGGCGCATACGGTCTGTTCAGGCTGCAAAAGAACACTGCAGATGTACAGTCGGCGCTGAAAGAGATGATGAACAACGACCCATATGGCACCAACCGGATAATGGCGGCACAGGCGCTTGGGCGGTGCGGCGATCCTGATGCAGCTTTTAATGCTCTTATGAAGGAAAACAATCAGGCCACCGAATCCAACCTGTTTCTTTTTGGCGTGAATGCTTTTCAGTACAGTCATACAGATAACAGATTAACGCTGGACGACTGGAAAAAGTTGGATGGGAAAACATTCCCTGCCAGCGATCTGGCGGCACCTCTTGGGTACCACAAGCGGATCATTGATGATGCCATCGGACTGTTTCCATCCAGGAGAGTTGTGGATTAGCTGAAAAAACATACATGCGCTAAAAGTAATTTAACCGCAAGGGGCGCAAAGGAGGCGCAAAGAACGCAAAGCCAGAACATTAAGCCAAGCCTCCTTGGGTAGTTTATCTGGTATTTTTCCGGTCAAAGAATAGGGGGAGGTTGAAGGAAAGTCAGATAAACAGGGTTTTAGCTTATGGTTAAAAGTCCTGCAAACCCTGATTTTACAGATAATTCACGAGGAGTGGCAAAAATTTTTCATTTCATTTTGAAGAAGTGAAAATTTTGATACCTTTGCAGCCGCAATTAAGGTTGTCGGGGTTCAGGGTAGAAGCTGAACAGCGGCAGGTTCGCCGGAAGGCGGA
>CAYMXK010000401.1:1748-4472 GCA_964393915.1 uncultured Prolixibacteraceae bacterium | reverse complement strand
ACCCTCCTCAACAAGTACAGGATGAACCTGAACCGCCACTGGTACGACTGGAAGAGCATGGACTACAGCTGGGAAAGCAGCATCTGGCTCGTTATGGTTTACCAGGTACTGACAGCAGAGGATGCCATTACTGACCATCACCGGCAGGTCATAAAGGATATGTGGGGATTCGACAGAAATAGCCGTACCTTCAAGATACCACAGGAGGATGGTTCTGTTAAGGAAATTGTTTCGGAAGAGGAGGGCACCGCAGCTGCGATGATCCGGAATTACTGGTTCGGCAGGTATTATGGAATAATTGATGAAGTATGGTAATGAAAGGAGAAATACACATGAAGACATTAACTATTGTTTTGGGTTTTCTCCTGATGGCGGGAGTGGCACGGGCCCAGAATAACAGCAACCCGCACCCCCCGGAAGGAATGGTGTTTGTGCCGGCCGGCGGTTTTATCATGGGCTGTGAACTGGGCGATCCCGATGAACGACCGCAGCATATTGCCCATACTGTTGCTTTCTTTATCGATAAATATGAAGTGAGCAATGCTGAGTTCAAAATGTTTGATCCTGATTTTGTTTTTCCGGAAGGAAGAGAGGAAAGGGCAGCCATAGTAACCTGGTCGCAGGCCGACAATTATGCCAGGTGGGCCGGCAAAAGGCTGCCCACGGAGAAAGAGTGGGAAAAGGCCGCAAGAGGTACTGATGGGAGGATGTTCCCATGGGGCAACACATTTGATGAGTCATTTGTGGTTTGGGACCAGCAGACCTCCAGGGGCGGTTCCATCGCCAGGCCCGAAAGCCCTTACGGGTGCTTCGACATGGCGGGCAGCGTCTGGGAATGGACCTCCGACTGGTATCTGTCCTACGCCGGTAATGAGGTCCCGATGGAGCAGTACGGTGAGAAGTACAAAGTAATGCGCGGAGGATCCAATTTCAATAATTTCTCCTTTTATCGTACAACACAACGGTATTATCTTCATCCTGAGGAGATCAGCCGCTATTTCGTGGGGTTCAGATGCGTAAAGGATGTTGAATAATCTATCATTGAATAATTTCTGTTGCAACGAGCATGATTAGTTAAGTGCAAATACAGATAAAAATTCATCATGCGAATTCCGACCATTAAAAACAAATTTACGGTTGAAATATACAGACAAGGGAGGTTTAAAAAACAAACAACATGAAAATGAAACAATCAAAAACCTGTAAACTGTTAATTCTGATAATGATTACCGGGATTAACCTGTTTTTACTTCCAAAACTGCTTTTAGCACAGCAGTGGCAACCTCAGAAAGATCATGTTTATCTGCAGGAAATCTCCGCGATAATCGAAACCGGACAACCGGTTCTTTCTGTGGCTGAAAGCAAGGGTACCTGTTACGTTCTTACCGGAGATGGGATTTTCAGAATTGATAACCAGCAGCTGATTCGCGACAGGAATGCACCTGCCGGCGTTCAAAGGCTAAAGGTTGAAAATGGTGAAATATGGGCTTTGGGAGGAGACGGACTTTACCGCTACAGGAACGGAAGCTGGATAAAAACCGACAGCCGTGTATATGTGGATTTATGTACTCATAACGGAGTGGTGCATGCCGCCACCTCTGAAGAAATATTCAAACTGCAGGGAGATGCCTTTGTATCCATAAAGCCGGAAGGGGGGTATTACTCGAGTAATATGACCATGATGATGGAGGACGGCACCCAGATCCATGTGACACCTGTCCGCCTCGGACCGGTGAACAGGATACAATCCTACAGTGGAACACTCTATATTCTTCGTCCGGGCAGTCTGGTGCTTTTTGACGGGCTGGTTGTGAACGAAGATTTCATAGATTGGGGTTCTCTGTTGTCCAACAATCAGACCGACATGCTGAGATACGGCAGCCGGTTATTAATAGGAACCGACCGGGGTCTGGCAGTATTGCGCGGAGCGGCCCTCACCACTCTGCAGGGAAAAGAGGGATTGCCGGTGGAGGATATTACCTGTCTTGAAGAAGGATTTGCAAATGATGTCTGGATTGGAACCTCCAGGGGTGCAATACGGATGGTGAATGGTGATTTTCAATATTTCGGGGCCGACCTGTGGCTTCCCGGAAACCATGTGTACGACATAAGCACTGGTGACAGCGTAGTGTACATTGCTACGGACAAAGGATTGGGGATTATCCGTTACGAGCCTTACACGCTGGCAAAAAAGGCGGATTATTTTGAGCGCCATCTTGATGAATGGGGGCACAAGCGGCTTGGTTTTATCCATACCCTGCTTTACCAAAACGGTGAGTGGATCCGTGAAATAAGTGATAACGACGGCGGACACACCGCCCCCTACCTGGCAGCAATGACCTACAAATATGCCGCTACAGGCGACGAAAAAGCAAGGGAAGAGGCTGTGGAATCTTTTAAAGCCATGCTTTGGCTCGAAAAAATTGTTCCCATCGAAGGATTTTTTGCCCGTGCAATTTGGTCTGCCAAGTCCGATAAGCACGAACGTTCGATCCATGGATCAGGGGGGTTGCCTGCAAAATGGTATCCCACCCCTGACGGCAACTGGTTCTGGAAGGGTGATACATCAAGCGATGAGGTAACTGCACATTTCTATTCGGTCGCATTGTTCCATGACCTTGCAGCCAGGGGAAAAGAGAAGGAGCTGGCGAAAGCACATCTTGAGAAGATCGCCTCCTACATCATCGACTGCGGCTGGACTCTTCACGACATGGACGGTAAACC
>CAYMXK010000401.1:0-1648 GCA_964393915.1 uncultured Prolixibacteraceae bacterium | reverse complement strand
ATGCAGAAAATTGCATGGTTCAATTTTTCGTATGGTGTGCATTCCGGTAACGATTGTGAGGAAGACAAGGCGGTTCAACGATTACGGGAGTGGAATCTTATTCCGGAGTCCCGGAATTTTAACAATTCTCACCGGGATGACCTTTTTGTGGAGCCCGGTTATGTATCTTACGAGGGCGGCAGAAAAGTATTGTCGGCCAGGGAAGTGGCCATCGACAGGGGCAGCTATAATGTGTGGCGGCTCGACGGAGGTCATAACGGGCTCAGGGTGTCTGAACCAGTACGTTATATCCACGACTACTGGATGGGACGCTACTATGGGTTCATTGAGGCACCTGAATCAAACAACCGCCATCTGATTTCGGTGGAAAGACGCCCCGGCATGCAAAAGGGTGCAGTACCCTACAGCGGACCTCCACGTCCCGAAGTATTTTAAAAGGGGCCGGTCTGCAGGTCATCCATGTCGGCCTGTTTTCCCTGTGGCTTTTCCCTGAACACAAGTTTTTTGGCGGTAATGGCTAATCCGGTGTTGGCGGCTTAGCGATCATCTCATTCAGGTAATCTGAAAATGGCTCGTTGGTACCCGCTTTCTGACGCAGGAAGGTGTGTTTACGGTTATTTGCGCCCAGGACCCATCGCCCTCCTTCTTCTGCATTATATTCAAGCCATCCGGCTTCGGCCTCAAAGAAATATTCTCCCATTCCCTCCACAGCATAATATACAGTTACCAGGTCCCAGCTTGGACGCTGGTCGTCGAGGGTCTTCTTCTCCACATTCCATAGCCAGTCGCGGTATACCGTCCTGAGGATATTCCCAGGTGCGGTTTCCTTAAGTGATCTTCCTGTCATCACACTTTCGCCCCCATCCACAAAGAATGCCGGCACAGGCAGGTTCTCGACCACGTACTGAGTGTACTGTGCTGTGCCGTTGCGGAAAAAATTCCAGTCCTTAACAAATTTGTTTTCCGGGTTGTATGCCCCCAATGCCCCCAGGGCAACCCACCGCTTCAGCTTTTTAGAGATGAGGTCATAGCCACTGAGGGGTGAAATATCATCAGGCAGCGACACAAGCAGGTCATATAACCCTTTGGTATGCCCAACAGTCAGATAGGTAATGCTGCTGTCTTGCTGCCCCGCAAGCAGCCTGCGGTTAAGCCGGGTCTGTTCCTCTGCATCAGAACTATGGATAATCCTGTTTTTAAAAGCCGCCGTATCCCGGGCGAGCTTTTGCGCACTCATCTTGTCCACCGGATCACCTACCTCGCTTCCATAGCAGGCTCCGACAGGAATATCGGATCTTCCGTAAAATATATTGATCGCTTCCACTATTCCGGCACCGAAAGGAACGGCTGCCGAGCTGTAGATGCACCCCAGGATCTCAGCTTTCCCTTCAATGGCATATACATGCAAAAGGGCCAGCGCTCCTGCATCGTCGCAGTCGGAACCCATGTCGGTGTCGAAAATGATCTTTTCGATTGACTGACTTGCGCTTCTTTTGTCCATTCCGGCACACGCATTGAGAAGCATAATCGAGGCAAGCAGGTACAGCGTTCTTTTAAATTTTGACATATTATTCAGATTAAGTGTTATTTCATGTTGGGCAAAATTTTGACAATAACCCGTTGGTAACCTGTCTAAGCCGATGTGCCA
>CAYMXK010000400.1:0-4485 GCA_964393915.1 uncultured Prolixibacteraceae bacterium | reverse complement strand
TCTAGAGAAAATACGAGTTATTGGTGCGCGAAACATCTTCAAAAACAACTGACCTGACTTTTCCTGAAATCTGACATCGTTCAGTTGGTGCCTGAGACACCCACAATAATATCAGATAAAAGTTTATTTGTCAGCCGGTCCAGGTACTTCGGGTGTTTTCTCCGGATTTCTGAAATCAAAAAACCTGATCCCTTTTTGATCGTACATTCTGAACATGGCGTCCATGCGTCTGGTAAATCCCCGGAAGTCTTTTGATGAGTCTTCAGTCCAGGCAGCCTCCGAAAGGGCGGAAATGCGCGGATACAACATGAACTGCAACCTCTCCGGAGAATGTATGGCTTCTGTCCAGACGTTTGCCTGGATTCCTTTGATCAATGGATCTGAAACAGAAACTCCGCCGGTGAAACTTTCAGACGGGAAGTCATATACGCTTTCCACCGGGGCAAAACTTCCTGCCCATTTCCGGCCATGACCGTGACTGGTATCCTGTACAAAGTCGAAGTAGAGCGGAATCCGGGGGCTTAAGATCACTTCATAGTTCTTTTGAAGTGCTTCGCGAAGCAACTGTGGTTTATCATGCCGCCACCACATTACCATGGTATTGGATGCGGGTAATCCGGCTGTAATAACTTCATCCCACCCCATGGCGGTTTTTCCGATAGCCTGAATGGAGTCGCTCATCCTGTTCAGGAAGTAATGTTCCACTTCAACCAGGTTTTTCAGACTGTGTGCCGCCATCAGGTTTTTAACTTCCGGGAGGTTTGACCATTGTTCGTTGCCAAAGTGGACTTCATCTCCGCCGATGTGGATATAATCTGATGGGAAAAGATCCCCGACCTCTTTCAGAATGTGGGTCAGGAAAGCGTAGGTTCCCTCTTTGCCCGGGTTAAAGGTAAATTCGGGGTACCTTTCCGATCCGCCACCGCTGAATTCCGGGTAAGCCTTTACGGCTGCGGTGGCATGTCCCGGCATATCTATCTCCGGGATCACCTCAATAAACCGGTCCCGTGCATAATTCACAATCTCAGTGATTTGCGCCTGCGTATAGTAGCGTGCCGGCGCTGAGGCATCGGTGTGGTTTCCGGTTCCTCCGACCGTGGTGAGCAACGGGTATTTCTTTATCTCGATCCTCCAGCCCGGTACATCGGTAAGGTGCCAGTGGAATTTGTTCAGCTTATGCAGCGCCATCAGGTCAAGAATCTCTTTGACTTCATCTGTGCCAAAGAAATGCCGTGATTCATCCAGCATCAGTCCGCGCCATGGGTACCGGGGATGATCCTCAATCAGGGCACAGGCTATGCTCTTGCCGGAGTTCAGCAGCTGAAGGAGGGTTTGGAAACCATAGAAACAACCTTGCGAGGTACCAGCCTCCAGAATAATCCTTTTCCTGCCAATTTTCAGGCGGTATCCTTCGGGATTAGTAATTTTCTTATTTCTGATTAACCGGATAAAGGATTGATTCTTTGATTCTTTCACGTCGAGGGAATAGAACCGGCGGGCTACATCCGATATGATGGGCACCAGACCGGCAAATTCGTTGTCAGGGGTGGCGACGGTTATTATTCCGGGTACCTGCAATCTGCCGGGTTTAACCTCATAACGGTTGGGAAACGGGATGATTTCTCCGGCACGGGTTGCGAAAGCAGTGATAGTCAGTAAAATGGCGACAAACAGCTTCATGGTGTATATTTTATGCGGTAAAATTTTAATTCCTGATCAGGGGAGTGCCCGGAATGAAACTTATTATTTTTCCAGGTCTTTTTTCCTTTTCAGGGCTTCCAGAAAATAGTAGTCGGCATAATTGAGGGGCACATCTATTTCTGAATTGTGGGGGATACTTCCTACAGAATGTTTCAGGATGAAATTTCCATTTTCTCCCAGGTTGGCCCGGAATGCAGGACTGCCAAGGGTGGTCATTATTTTATCGGCCCACTCTTTATAATATTCCGGCCGGGAATAGGTTGACATCTCATAGAGGGCCGAAGCGATAATAGCTGCAGAGGAAGCATCCCGCAGGGCATCCGGAATTCCGGGGGCATTGAAATCCCAGTAGGGGACACCGTCCACTGGCAGGTTTGGGTGATTGGCCACAAACTCAAAGGCTTTTTCAGCCTGTTCGAGGTATTTGCTGTTTCCTGTTTCGCGGTAGGTAGCTGTAAAACCATAAATGGCCCATGCCTGTCCGCGCGACCAGGTAGATTCGTGTGCATAACCCTGGGCGGTGTGTTTATTCCGCACGGAACCATCGGTAAGGCTATAGTCGATCACGTGCCATGTGCTGTAATCGGGCCGGAAATGGTGCTCGATGGTTTTATCAGCATGCGTCACTGCCAGATGGTAGAACGATGAGTCGCCGGTATATCTGGTAGCGTGGAAAAGCAGTTCAAGGTTCATCATATTGTCGATAATTACGGGGCATTCCCATCCTCTTTCTGCCTGCCAGCCTGCATTCACGTTCCACGATTGAATAATGCCGGCAACCGGCCTGAACCGGGTGGACAGTGACTGGGCAGCATGTATGATAACGTCTTTGTAGTTTTCATTTCCTGAAAGCCGGAGCGCGTTGCCAAAACTACAGCCGATCATAAAACCCACATCGTGGTGCCAGGTGAGGTACTTAACCGTATCCAGGGCCTCAGTGTATTTTGTTCCCAATACACGCCATTTGTCATCACCGGTCAGTTCGTAGAGGTACCACATGCTGCCGGGGAAAAAGCCTGATGTCCATTCCTGCGGCTTGATGTAGCGGATTTTACCGTTAATTATGGTTTTGGGATTAAGGACAGTTCCCGACTCCTCAATGAGGTTGGTTTGCAGGCCGTATTGTTCTGCTGCGAATTTTGAATTTTCAGAAATAAAATCAGGACTATTCCCGGTTTCGGTATTGCGGCATGAATTTGCCAATAATACAAGAGAAAATAATAAAATAAAATTGAAGTGAAGTTTCATAATCTAAAGGGCTTTAATATTGAATCTATAATTATCTTTCAATGTTTATCACTCTCCAATGTAATCTTTATAGGGCCTGAAGAACGGGAAAGCTGTCTGCCTTGAAAAGTCTTTCAGCAAAAAGCCAAGGGATACTTCACTGGTGCCGCCCGACCGTGCTCCCAGTCCCGAGAGGGTATAGTCATAACTGTAGGTAAAGTGCCACCGTTTTTTCATGTATCCCACCAGCAGAATCAGCGCATCGTAATGAAAAGTAACATCCTGCCTGAACCATGATCCTGCAGTAAATCCTCTGTAATTGGCAAGCAAACCATAGTTGAACTGCCTGAAACCTCCCTGTTGCATCAGCACCACCTGGGGGGAAAGGTCGAAGGTTTTCCTGTAAGAGCCATGAACGTGGATGGGGATCCTGGTCCCAAAATGGAGGGAGTACCTGCGTTTCAGGACGCTGACATCTTCTGCTCCGCGGTAATAGGATTGAGCTGGCTGGGACAGATGGTGTACTGCCACCCCTGCAAACATTTTATCTCCGAATACAAGAATTCCTGTGCCAAAATCAAAAAAATGGTAATTGGGATCCGAAATTGGGGCTTCACCAGTAATTGTATGAAACCCGGAGTAGGGGTCAAGATTATCGGGAAACACCAACCTTGACCAGTCGAGTGAGTTCTGCTGGTACCCCGCCTGAATAGCTCCTGAAAAATATAAGTCCCCGGTCAGTTTTAAAATGGAGGAGTAGATCATCTGCAATTGCAGGGTTTTCAGCAGGCTATTGGCCTGGGCATCTTTTACCAGGTTGAGGCCCAGTCCGCCCCGGATTGATTCAACAGGTATATCGAATGATACGCTTTGGGTGACATAGGCTTTGCTTACCGAATGCCATTGGTCGCGGTACTGAAGGTTGATGCGCGGAACTGCCAGGGTACCGGTAAAAGCAGGATTGAGGTATAATGGATTGGAGTAAAATTGGGAAAAAGCGGCATCCTGCGCCGTTACTTCAGCACAGAGAAACATTAGTGGCAGAAAGGCAATCAGCCTGAAAATAATCAGCGGTTTCAAAAAAGGTGTTTTGCCCCAAAGTTAAAGGAATTGAGGCACGCGATGATGCAGTGGGTAATAAATGTCGTAAAATATGCCGGAATTTTTTTTCTGAATAAACCGGTATTTAGTGTACCATTGATTCCGGAGTAAAAATGTACCAGTAAATCCGGAGAAATGGTTACCAGTAAACCCGGAGTAAAGTGTACAACTGATTCCGGAATAACCACTCTTTCACTGCATATGATGGAAGAACCACAGATAAGGTTCCTGCAAGCTTGTTTTCGTTGCCATCCTCAACCCGGTAATTCCAAAACTACGGAAATCAAAAATCATGGCTGTCAGCGGTTTCTGAACCGCTGAATCAGCCTCTCTTCATTTAGCACCTGCAACATAAGCAAAGACAAACCCCAACCGAAATTGCCGGTTGTTGGTAAATAGGGAACCAGGTTGAGATTCCTATTTTTCCATTGGAGGCAAATACTTCAGCAATAGTTC
>CAYMXK010000399.1:0-4546 GCA_964393915.1 uncultured Prolixibacteraceae bacterium | reverse complement strand
GTCCAGCCTATTGCAAATACGTTCTCGATTCAAAAGTAAAAACTTCCGATTCGGTGCGGGCCAATTTCATATGCTCCGCCAGATCCTTTACAATTTCCGGATTAGCCTCAGCCACATTGTTTTGTTCGCCCGGGTCAGTGGCAATGTTGTACAGTTCTACGGTGGTTTTTGCCGGATCGAATACGTTGTAATTTACCAACTTCCAGTCACCTTTGCGCAGGGCTTTTCTGCCACCGCGTTCATGGAACTCCCAATAGAGGTAATCGTGTTTTTTCTGCTCTGCTTCTTTTCCCTGCAATGTGGGTAAAAATGAAATTCCATCCATGCTTTCCGGTGTTTTGGCACCGGTTATTGCAGCAATTGTGGGATATACATCCCAAAAAGCCGAAGGGTGGTCGGTTTCAGTTCCGGGTGCAATCATCCCGTCCCAGGCAGCAATCATGGGAACCCGGATCCCACCTTCGTACAAGTCGCGTTTGTAGCCCCTGAAAATTCCGTTGCTGTTGAAATAATCGGGATTGGCGCCACCTTCCTGGTGGGGACCGTTGTCGGACGTAAAAATTATCAGCGTGTTTTCATAAATACCCAGTTCCTTGAGTTTGGCCACAATTTCTCCAACCTGGTCATCGAGTACATTTATCATGGCTACAGTAGCAGCGTGCGACTCGGGTTGTGAACCGTATGGTCCCAAACGGTAATTTTCACCGCTGTCTACACCCTTGTAACTTTTTTCGGGTTCAAATTTGCCGCGGTACTTTTCCATGTATTCGTCGGGGGCAAACATTTCGGCGTGCGGAATAAGCGAAGGATAGAACATGAAAAACGGTTTTTCCTTATTGTTTTCCAGGAATTTCAGCGCCTGTTCATGTATTAAATCGGGGCCATATTGTTCCGCTTTGAAGCCTTCGTTGCCTTTCAGCACAATTTTTTCCTGGTTGTGCCACAAATGGTAGGGATAGTAGTGGTGTGCCAGGCGCTGGCAATTGTAGCCGTAAAATTCGTCGAATCCCTGGAAGTTGGGGTCGCCTTCAGAGCCCGGATATCCAAGACCCCACTTGCCGAACGCTCCGGTTATGTAGCCGGCATCCTGCAATGCTTCGGCCAGCGTATAAGCTTCAGCTTTCAAAGGATGCTGACCCTCAGGCTGTACTTCCTTGTTGCCCCGGATAAAGGTGTGTCCGGTGTGCTGACCTGTCATAAGGGACGAGCGTGATGGTGCACAAACCGTAGAACCGGAATAATGCTGTGTGAATTTCAACCCGGTTTCAGCCAGCTTGTCAATGTTGGGTGTGGAAAACAATTTTTGGCCGTAGCAGCTTAAATCGTTGTAGCCCAAATCGTCGGCCAGAATGTAAACGATGTTGGGCTTTAAAACTTCATTTACTCCTGAAGTTTCCGTTTTCTTTTTTGGATTCTGACAGGAGAAAAGCATGATCCCAACTGAAAGTGGAAGTAATTTGTTCATTTTGTTTGTTTTAATAAGCTCTTACATTATCTGCATTTTTCATTTCAAGTGGATCCATCTCATAATCGTACTTTTCAAAAGCTTCTATCTTGCCCTTGTCTGTATCAAAGGTTGTACAGTTCCACTATCAGCATCAAATATATGTATTTTTTAAGCAAACAGGGAAATGAGGTTTCGACCAGATACCAACTAATATAAAAATCCCATCAGCCAGAGGGGAAGCCTGTTAAATACACCATTCTCAATATCGTCCAGAACTAACCAGGCATTTTGCAAATCTTTTATCTGATGGTTTGATTTGTTTTTCCCGCCTATTTCAAAAATATAGTGTTCATCTAACATAAAATCACCCGTTGCCGGTAATTTTACCCGGTGCCCGACACTAACCTGCGATAAAAAGAAAGTCTCCCTGATGGTTCCGGTTTCCTCGCCGGACATATTCAGCCCGTAAAAATAATTCGTATTGCCGAGGTAAATTTTATCCGGCTTATGTAATATCTGATTCCCCTTTGCTTTTTGGGTAAGGGTGTTTACAACTTCTGCTTTTTCAAGAAAATCGAGGTATTTCAGCAGGGTACGCTGATCGGAAACATACAATTCGCGCCTCAGGTTTAACAGGTTGGGTACATACGGCACAGTGGAAGCAATAGCGGCCAGGAGCTTTTTCAGTTTGAGCGAAGTTTCAAACGTAATTTCGGAAACAGCCGGGATATCAGTTTCGATAATTACGTTTAAGATACTGTTTATCCGGTCATAATATGATGATGGATCTTCATTGTAAAATGGGAAATACCCTGTTTTAAGGTATTCTTTGAATAGTGGGATCACCTTTATCTTACCTGTTATTTCGTTTGAAATATCCTGGTGATTGGCGAGTAAGTCGGTTAAAGAATAGCTTTCGAAATTTATAATGCCATTCATTACCAGATATTCACGGAATGACAAACCGGCAAGGCGATAGGAACTTTTCCGGCGGCTTAGGTCCCCCTGACCTTTATAGATTTTAAGCACCGACGATCCTGAATATACAATGCTTAACCCGGGAAACCTGTCATACGTATTTTTTATTTCCGCTGACCAGTCGTAATCCTTTATTTTAGGAGGGTATTTGTGCACTTCATCAAGAAACAGGTATTTGACTCCATATTTCAAAAGCTCTTCAGCCAGATCAACGATGGAGTTTCTGTACATCAGTTTATCATCGAGCGAAAGATACACTGCCTGATTTGGGGTTTCGGCATTTAACATTTTTGCCTTTTGAAGCATAAGCGTAGTCTTCCCTACGCCCCTGCTGCCAAGAATCTCAATCAGCCTTGATTTCCAATTGATTTTTGCGAATAAGTACCTTTGAAAATCCAGGTTTACTTTTTGAATCAGCGAATTGCTGTAGTTGAAAATTTCCTGCATATTCATTTATATATGGATTATATTACAAATATATGATATATTATTTGTATACGATTACAATAAATAGACATATTTTTCTGTTTTACTTTTGTATTTTTAATCAAATGCACATAAATCACGGGGGTCAGCGGGTAACCGCGCAACAGAACCAGTTTAAGGATGAATCCATTAGATGTCACAGCATGAATACGTTTTGGGAACATAGAAGAAATCTGACTAAACATTATCTCAATTCTTTTTCGATATGTTGCAATCAGGAAATCTTGCCATGGCTGGTGCTTTTTCTTAAAACGGTATTCACCCGGTGAGCTCAAAGTCACCAGGTGAACATGGCACACATTATTCCTTTTCAGGAACCCACTCTAAGGCGCCTGATTGAATTCAGAAAAACTTTCCTGTTTCTTTTCCTGTCTCACTGAATTGTCTTTTGCCATCCCTGCCCATGCTGAAAAAGCGATTCCAACAGCATCCACTGCAATTCCAACTAGCTACAGGTTACCTCTCGACGATTCGATCATCACTTGCAGCCGCCCATCAATCAAGGGGATATGAGGGTACCGATGGCAAGAAATGCCTTAAAAATTCGCTTCCCATGTTCAACCAGACCGGCCGGAGTGAGATGGGTCGCATCCGCTTTTTGAAGTCCGAGCATGCTTGTATATACGATATTTACATCTTCTTCAGCTAATCTTTGCTGAGCCTCTGCCACTACCGGGCGTTCTTTCACAAATGGGTGCTGCTCATCCACTCCCAAAATAATTTTCAGATTGGGTTCATTCAGCACATTATGACGCAAATCATGGATCATCTGTTTCAAGTTTAAATAATAATCCCGGGCACTATTTTCATCTCCCGCGTCGCTTTCACCCTGAATCCAGATGAAACCGCGAAAGGTTACTTTTAAACCCTGCTTCTCCAGTTCTTTTACAGCCGACTTCAAATCTGCGGCCATGCGATCGTAAATACCGCCTTGACCGGGAGCCTTCCAGTCGCGGGCAAGTCCGGTTGATCCCTTGCTATATTTGAATATTGCAGGATGATAACCTGCTTTCCTGAGTTCACGGCTAAAACTTACTTCTGGTCCGAAATGGCCTTTGGGAAACCTGCCCGCCTGAGGTTGCATCTTCTCCCATTTGCCACCGGAACTTTCGTTATCCACAAAAGTCCAGTTTAAAAGAATCGACTCGTCCAACTTTCTCCCATCTTCCGGATAATATACGGCATCTCCCATCCAACCCTGGGCATTTGATTGTCCGGCCCAGATAAATAGATCGACCCTCTTCTGCGAGTTGGAACTATAAGGCAGAATTGCAAGTAAAAACAGGGTATTGATAGATAGAACTGTAATATATTTCATCTCATTTTAATTGTTAGTTTTTAAAGGTATTCGATGTATCTCCCATGAAAATAATAATGTTTACCTTGTGTGAATATTGGTTATTCATGGTCGTTTCATCTCATTTTAATAATTGAGTCCCCCTGATAAAACAATAAAATTTATAAGCCACTAAGACACCAAGGCACAAAGGATTCACCAAGATTATATAATTGACATTCAATACATTGTGCCGCTTGGTGTCTTTGTGCCTTGGTGGCAGAAAAGGACTTTCCGAACCAGTTTCATAATTGTTTTTAACGGTGAATAACAGCTTTTTCTCCTTCTGCCAGTTTTAA
>CAYMXK010000398.1:0-4570 GCA_964393915.1 uncultured Prolixibacteraceae bacterium | reverse complement strand
ATGAGCGGACAACTGTCGGATTATGAATATCCTGAATCTGAAATTGCCCGAAACCTCGAAAAACTGAAAGGTTACCCACTGCCGAAATAATTTGTTCAGGAATTAGTTATTACAAAAAAACTCCGGTTCAGTTTTGAGCCGGAGTTTTTTGTATTCCGCATTTAAGAACCTGGAATAAAGTTCGCAGGTTAGGTATTTTTTGCCGTCAGGTGCAGATAACTTCAGTTGGTTAGTGGCACTCACCAACTCGTTTTTTTCTTTTTTAAGTTTTGTTTTCAGGTACTTCCAATAGTTGCGCACTTTGGTGTAATCGGACTCCTGGTTCAAAATACCAATAACATCAACCACCGAAAACCACCACCTGGCGTTTTGTTCGTTCCACAATGCCCGCACTTCGCGGTCGTCGAAGAAACGTATGGATATTTTTTGCTGCCCGTTCATGTTTATTCTGTTCGATGATATAAAGCAAAAGAATTCTTCCTTGATGTCGATTCAAGGAAGATAGTCTAAAACCCAAAATTAGTTGATTTAAGGAACTCTTAGCCAAGAGATTTGAAAACGGATAAAAATTTTCAGTACCCCTTCGGCCAAATTTTGTTTACGAGCGATTTTCAATGATTTTCCGGGTTTTGATACTGCCCCAGATTGCACTCTTATTTACCGGAATCTTGTACTCTTATTTACCGAAACATTGCACTCTGAATTACCTGAAGTTTTGTATTGTTATTTACCGATTATATGCTTCAATAATATTTGAGACGTTGATATACATTTCGGTTGCAGTTGTATCTGTTTATGGATAGCAGACTATTAGAGGTCTTTGGGGTTAAAGATGCACTGCTCCGGAAATAAACAGTTAAATTGCTGTTGACAGGCACGACAGGGCGGTAGTTTTTTTCTAATTTTACCGCCATCAAATTTTTATGATGTTGAAATGTGCTAAATATCTGAAATGTGATCCGGCCAGCCAGGAGCTCTATTCCCGCGACAATGAACTGGAATTCATTCGTTGCAACGATTGTGGACTGATCTGGCGTTCGCCCGGATCATGGGAGCTTACCAAAAAGTATGAAGAGGATTACTTTTCATCCAAGAATTACTTAAAGAACAGGAACCACAAAATCACCAAATCCGGATGGTTTCTCGATATGGCATTGACGTTCCTGCCCGGGGCTTCGAGTCTGCTCGAAGTGGGCTGCTCTGTCGGAAATACGCTTGAAGCCGCCCGGCAGAGGAATATTCAGCATCTGGGACTGGATATTAGCAATTATGCGGTGGATTTCTGCCGGAGCCATGGCCTCAATGCGGAGACCTGGTCGCTTGCTGAATTAGCGGTTGAAGGGCTAAAATTCGACATGATATTTATGCAGCATGTACTGGAGCATTTCGAAGATCCTTTTGAGACGCTTGAGCTTTGCCGGCAGTTGCTGAATCCCGGCGGATTAGTCATTATTATTGTTCCCAATTCAGAATACAGTCGCGCTGACAAAAAACGCGGAAAGCACCGGTTTTACAGTATGGGGGGAGTCGGTTCCGAGCATTTTGTCTATTTCAACTACCACTCAATCGAGAAGGTACTCAATTTCTCAGGCTTTCAGGTATTGCAGAAGAACTACCCCTTGTTCGTGGCGGGAAATGCTTCTCCGGAGTTTTTCCTGAACCGGCTCTTCAGGTCATCTCTTACCTGTTTTAAGGCCGATCAGGAGATTGTGGTAATTGCGCAGGTAGAATAAATATCATCAAGATTGTAAAGCTTTATGTTTTTTTGACTTATGCCTTTGATTACACGATGTTGAGTGGTATGGGGGATAAAAAACAAAACCCGATTGTTTAACTTTCGTCAGGGACAACCGGGACTACGATGCAAATGTACAAAAAATTGTTCCATACAAGTTGGCAAGAAATCCAATCATATACGGACTTGCTGATGAAATTTATGTAGCAGAAGTAAAGTAAGCGTCTCTGTTTCAACTTTCACCCAAGGTGAACTATTTAGGTGGAATCAGATTGCAGGAAAGTTGAAAGAATTTAAATTCCAACTATTACCAATCCCGGAAATCAACAATCAGATTAAAAGCAAAACTTCAGCCAGGTGGAGCAGTACCCTGAACTGTTGGTGCATTGCCCGGGAGGAATTTCATCTGAACCATTTTTTTGAGAGCCTGAAGGGAATGGCTTTTATCGATTATTCCGGATTAAGGAATAACAATACGGGAAGCATTTCCAAGCCGAAAGTAAACCGGGAGAGAGTATCCCTTGATAAAAACAGACAATTATCGAATGAAACAGCCGGGCAAATTACCCTATTCAAAGGATGGATGCAGCAGATGCGATACAGTGACAATACGATTAAAACCTATATTGAAGCGATTCAGACCTTCCTGAAATATTATCATCAGAAAAAGACAACAGATATAACCAATGCTGACCTGGTTGATTTCAACAGGGATTATATTTTGGGCAACGGGTATTCATCCTCATTTCAGAACCAGGTGATCAACGCGGTAAAACTATTTTTCAGGAAAACCAGTAACCGGGAGATTGATGTGGAGCAGATAGAGCGACCGAGAAAAGAGTATAAGTTGCCTAATGTATTAAGTAAAGAAGAGGTTAAATCTATTTTAAATGCACCTTTAAATTTAAAGCACAGGGCCATACTAAGTATAATATATGGCTGTGGACTGCGTCGAAGCGAACTTCTAAACCTGAAACCTGAGGATATTTCAAGCAAACGGGGTTTAATGGTTATCAGGCAGTCAAAGGGGAATAAGGACAGGGTGGTTCCTATTTCCGAAAAATTGATAGGCATATTGCGTGAGTATTTCATTGCATATAAGCCTGCCATTTGGATGTTTGATGGTCAGAACAGGGGAGAACAATACAGTGCTCCCAGTCTTCAGGAGGTTTTAAAGAAAAGTGTGCTAAAGGCTGGTATCAGAAAACCAGTGACATTGCATTGGTTGCGACATTCATATGCAACGCATTTACTGGAATTGGGGACTGATCTAAGGTATATTCAAGAGTTACTGGGGCACAAAAGCAGTCATACAACAGAGATTTATACTCATGTAAGCAAGAAAAGTATACAACAAATAAAATCTCCCTTTGATGATCTTTGAGATTACCTCTATAAATCGAATAAAACCATACAATACCAAAGTGTTTTCGGATATGTATGGTTTTTCCAAACATATATTATGTTAACAACCATTGTAAAAGACAGCCTCATAAACTTGAGGAAGTTTCCATATATTAGAACATTTGTTTAACTTTGTATCTGAAAAATGATAATGCATGAAACAGAAGTTTAATGTCATCTTGCTTGAAGAAGTTTGGGATTTGCTTGATACGATAGATGAAAAATCAAAAGAAAAGATTTTCTACAATTTAGACAAAGCAAAATATGTAAATGACCCTGAGTTATTCAAAAAACTTGACGATATCATATGGGAATTTAGGTCAAAATACAAAAAGACTAATTTACCGTTTATTATCATTTTGGGACAAGACAGATAATCAGGACACTTTGGTGATTGCTACACACGGAATAATAAAAAAAACAGATAAAATTCCGAAAGCAGAGATTGAAAAAGCAAAAACGATTATGAAACGATATTTTGAGGAAAAACAAAAAAATGATGGTAATGGAAAATAATAAATTAAAAATCTATTCATTAGACGAGGCAAAAGATAAACATCTTGGAAAGATTGGCACCGAGAGACGTGATAAATATGAATATGAACTTCGTCTTGATTTATTGGGAGAAATGATACGACAAGCCAGGCAAGAAAGGAATCTGACACAAACGCAACTGGGAGAATTAATCGGAGTTCAGAAGTCTCAGATATCACGGATTGAAAGAAACGCAAAAAACGTGACAATTGAAACAATATTGCGTGTTTTTAGGGCATTGAAAGCTAAGGTAAATTTCAATGTTGAATTAATCGACGGAGAATTCAAGATAGCATAACTACGGTTGTTAACAGCAAAATATAATTAATTGCGGTCTCGGTGCT
This sequence comes from uncultured Prolixibacteraceae bacterium, assembly GCA_964393915.1. Lineage (GTDB taxonomy): Bacteria > Bacteroidota > Bacteroidia > Bacteroidales > Prolixibacteraceae > UBA1413. Next base: position 553 of record CAYMXK010000398.1, on the reverse strand, counting down.
GATAATCAACACTATCATCCGCATCAGCCTCGGTGCTTTTCGACAGGAAAGTGCCACGCACTCGGCTACTATTCTTATACCAACCGTTGAACTAAACCGCCAGGGGCGGTAATCTCATATATCCAGGCAAATAAAGTAATTTTAAGATGTATATCTTAAAACTACGTACAATGAAAAAAAAGAATCACCATTAATCGAAAAGCTTGTTCGGGAGATGCAGCTCCGGAACTACAGTCCAAGATCCATTGTGACTTATAGTCAGCTTCTTTGTAAGATAGAAGATGATTTGAAGATCCCTATTGAGGCCATTTCCGTTCAGCATTTTAAGGATTACCTGCACCAACGGATTATAAATGAAAAGATTTCTGTCTCTACGATTAATCAGTCTATCAGCGCTTTTAAAATATTGCAGACTGACATTCTGGGAAGGGATTGGGCCCAATTCAAGATCAAACGGCCACGACGGGAAAAAAGATTGCCTGTGGTTTTATCTTTAGATGAAGTTGAACGACTAATTGTAGTGACACAGAACCTCAAACACAGGGCATTGTTG
>CAYMXK010000397.1:0-4577 GCA_964393915.1 uncultured Prolixibacteraceae bacterium | reverse complement strand
CGATATTTTTTTCTTTTGCCTGATTTTCACTTAATCCGCAGGTGGCAATTTCGGGGTCGGTGTAAATTACCGCCGGAATGGCTTTTGCATCGTTAGCCGCATTTTTACCGGCAATAACTTCGGCAGCCACACGGCCTTCGTAACTGGCTTTGTGCGCCAGCAGCGGTGGACCTGCCACATCCCCTATGGCATAAATTCCTTTTTCAGAGGTTTGTTGCCTGTCATTTACTTTTATAAATCCTTTTTCATCAAGTTTAACCGAAGTGTTCTCGAGCCCCAGGTTTTTTGTGTTTGGCGACTGCCCGACAGCAACCAAAACCTTATCGAATTTTTTGCTGAATGTTTTATGTTTTTTGTCTTCGAATTCAACTTTTAATGCCCCTTTTATTGCGCCAATCTTTTTTACTTTTGTTTCCAGAAAGATTTCATTGAACAGCGTTGTACTTGATTTTTTATAAGCCGCCACCAAATCTTTATCCATTTCAGGCATAAAATCGTCAGTTAGTTCCACAACAGAAACCTTGCTGCCAAGCGATTTGTAAATAGTGCCCATTTCGAGGCCTATATATCCACCGCCGATTACCAGCAGTTTTTCAGGGATGTCTGCCAAATCCAGCGAATCGGCTGAATTCATTATCCGTGGATTGCTAAAATCAATATTGGGAAGCTGACCAGGTTTCGCTCCGGTAGCAATGATAACGTTCCTGAATGCGATTTTTTTCTCTGAGCCACCATCTTCTTTTACTTTCAGGGTGTTTGAATCGAGAAAATGAGCCATCCCTCTTATGTAATTTATCTTTCGTGCTTTCACCAGTTGGCCAAGCCCACCGGTGAGTTTTTTAACCACACTGTCCTTCCAGCTTCTCACCTCATCCAGTTCAATTTTTAAACCTGTGAAATGCATTCCCATTTCGTGGGCATGTTCGGCATCGGTTTTAATTTTTACCAGGTGCAGCAAGGCTTTGGTAGGAATACAGCCACGGTAAAGACAAACTCCGCCCGGATTAACTTCAGGATCAATCAGCGTAACGCTGAGCCCAAGGTCGGCGGCCATAAAAGCAGCTCTGTATCCGCCTGGACCGGCGCCTATAATTACCAATTCGTCTTTATTATTTTCATTCATATTTTCGTCATATTATTGTAACAGTGCGTAAGGATCTTCAATTACTTCGCAAATCCAGCGCAGGAAACGGACACCGTCGGCTCCATCGATTACGCGGTGGTCGTATGACAGCGACAGCGGAATAATCAATCGCTTTTGAAATTCGTCGTCAACAAAAACCTGCTGGTATTTTGCCCTCGAAACTCCTAAAATTGCTACCTGCGGTGACAGAACTATAGGAGTGAAGTTGGTTCCACCGATTCCTCCAAGGTTCGAAATGGTGAAGTTACCCCCCTGCAATTCGTCAAGTGATATCTTTTTGTCACGGGCCTTCTGCCCCAGCTCTGTCAACTCAACCGAAAGTTCAGTGAGCGATTTCTTGTTTACATCGCGTACTACCGGAACCAGTAACCCCTGCGGAGTATCGGCCGCTATTCCAATGTTAACGTAGTGTTTGTATATAATTTGCTCGTTTTGTGTATCCAGGCTTGCATTAAAACGCGGGAATTTCAGTAAGGCAAATCCGGCAATCTTCAGCAAAATTGCAGTAACTGTAAGTTTGCCACCTTCTCTCTCCACTTTGTCCTGATTGTTCTTTCTGAAGTTTTCCAGGTTGGTCATATCCGCTTCATCGAATTGGGTGACATGTGGAATGATTTGCCATGCTTGCTGTACATTCCTGGAAGTAATTTTACGAATGTTCGTCATTGCCTCACTTGAAACAGGTCCCCACTTTGCGAAATCCGGAAGTTTGGCCTCCTTCGCTACAGATGCAGCAGGTTTCTCTGAATAGCTTTTAATGTCTTCGGCAGAAATGCGATTTCCGGGGCCACTTCCCTTAACTTTGGTCAAATCTATGCCCTGCTCACGTGCCAGCCTTCTTACCGATGGAGAAGCCGGAATATCGCTTAAATCCCGTCCGCCGGATCCGGTTTCATTTTGTTCCGATTCTTCCGGAGGTTGCTCTTCGTCTGCGTTGGGCTCTGACTTCTCTTTTGTCGAATGGTCCGGCGACTTTTCTTCTTCTTTATCGCCTTCGTCCTGGTCTTTCGTTTCTTCTTTTCCGCTGTCCTCTTCCTGGACTTTGGTTTCTTCCTTGTCGTTATCCTCTTCCTGCTCTTCACTTCCGGAACCAACAACGGCATCGCCACTACCTGCTTCGTCGCCTTCAGTTTCAACAATCATAATTACCTGGTTGACCTTGACTTCGTCTCCTTCTTTCACCTTGATTTCTTCAATAACACCTTCATAGGGCGAAGACAAATCGGTGGTTGCTTTGTCGGTTTCAATTTCCACCAGCGCCTGGTCGGCCTTCACTTTATCGCCTTTTGCAACCAATATTCCTACAATCACTCCTTTTTCAACATTCTCTGCAATTTCCGGTATCTTAATTTCTTTCTTCATCGTTTTAAAATTTTAATCCTGAAATCAGGATGGATTTCTGCTTTTATATGCTTGTTGGTGATGTTTTATCGCTGATGATATTCAATTCCTTTTTGGCTTCCTCTACAACCTGTATGTCCACTTTATTTTGTTTGTGCAGGCTGGTCAGAGCACACCAAACAATATGACTGGCATTGATTTCGAAATATTCACGCAACTCATCGCGGTGTTCGCTGAGTCCGAAACCATCGGTACCGAGCGCCATAAATGTTCCGGGAAACCATTTTGAGACAGTTAATGGAAGCGCTTTCACATAATCGGACGCGGCGATAAAAGTTCCTTTTTTTGTTCCCACGCATTCTTCAATGTATGTAAGCGCTTTTTCATCTTTTACCCTATTGGAGCGTTCCGTTTCAATAGCGTTGTCATAAAGTTTTTTATAGCTGGTTACACTCCAGACTTCAGGAAAAATATTATAATCCTTTTTCAGTATCTCACTGGCTTTCAAAGCTTCATTCAGAATAGATCCACTGCCAAGTAAATGGAGGTTATATTTGTTTTTCTGGCTGCTGCGATACTTGTACATGCCGTTAATAATTCCGGTTTCAATTCCCTTACGGGCCGGTATCGACGGCATTTTATATTTTTCGTTCATTACAGTGATGTAATAAAAAACATCTTCACCCTCCATGTACATTCTTTTCATCCCGTCGCGAATAATTACTGCCATTTCGTAGGCAAAGGCGGGGTCGTATGCCCGTACCGATGGCACGGATAGTGCAAGCAAATGACTATGTCCGTCCTGGTGCTGTAATCCTTCGCCGGCCAGGGTGGTTCTTCCGGCCGTTCCGCCCAGTAAAAAGCCTTTGGTTCGTGCGTCTGCCGCTGCCCATATCAGATCGCCGACACGTTGGAATCCAAACATGGAATAAAAAATGTAAAACGGAACACAATTAATCTGGTGCGTTGAATAGGCCGTTCCGGCAGCGATAAACGACGACATGGATCCGGCTTCGGTAATTCCTTCTTCAAGGATAGCCCCATCCTTAGCTTCTTTGTAATACAGGAGACTTTCGCGATCCACCGGCTCGTATAACTGCCCGGTATGGGCGTAAATACCCGACTGCCGAAAGAGGGCATCCATTCCGAACGTTCGCGATTCATCGGGAACAATCGGGACAATTAACTGTCCAATTTCCTTGTCTTTTAACAATTTTCCCAATAGTTGCACGGCTGCCATGGTAGTGGCCACTTCGCGCTTTCCCGAACCTTTAAGGAATTCATCGAAAACTTTTGTGTCGGGCATTTTGAAATTTGCATTCTGGCGATTTCGTTTAGGTAAAAATCCGCCAAGTTTTGTTCGCTGTTCCCTTAAATATTTTATCTCTTCGCTCTCTTCTCCGGGATGATAAAACGGTGCCTCGGCCACCTTTTCATCCGAAATCGGAATATTAAACCGGTCACGAAAATGTATTAACTCTTCTTCGTTCATTTTTTTCTGTTGATGGGTGATGTTTCTTCCTTCGCCGGCTTCTCCCAAACCGTAACCTTTAATGGTTTGTGCAAGAATAACCGTTGGAACTCCCTCGCTTTCAACAGCTTTTTTGAAGGCATTGAAAACTTTTAACGGATCGTGCCCACCACGGCGCAGTTTGGCCAAATCTTCATCGCTCATGTCTTTCACCATTTTACGCAACTCGTCGTATCTACCAAAGAAGTTTTTTCGGATGTAATCTCCATCAGAAATGGAGTACTTCTGTCGTTCCCCATCCACCAATTCACCCAGCCGCTTTTTCAGAAATCCGTCATTATCTCTTGCAAGCAACGGATCCCAGCTTTCTCCCAGAATTACTTTAATAACGTTCCAGCCAGCTCCACGAAATGCCCCTTCCAGTTCCTGGATAATCGAGCTGTTTCCCCGTACCGGACCGTCAAGCCGCTGCAGGTTGCAGTTAACTACAAAGATGAGGTTATCCAGTTCTTCCCGTGAAGCCAGTGTTAATGCGCCCATCGATTCAGGTTCGTCCATTTCTCCATCACCCGTGAATACCCATATTTTCTGATTGGGCGCTTCAAGCAATCCTTTGTCTTG
>CAYMXK010000396.1:0-4587 GCA_964393915.1 uncultured Prolixibacteraceae bacterium | reverse complement strand
GATAAAACCCAGGTTAAAATCGGCGAAGACCGGGGTGTGGAGGTGATAACCAACCACAGGGGCGATACCACCAGCATCAGGATTGGTAACCGGAACTTTGATGTTATTGATAACCGTGAGGGCACAAAAATTCATGTTACCCGTGAATCGCGTGAAAAACGAAAAAAATACGGCCGCTTCAACGGTCACTGGGCAGGTTTTGAAATGGGCGTAAATACTTTCCACGAGTCGGATTATTCCCTCTACGACGGAATGGGATACGGCGAATTCTTCGACCTGAACCACGCCAAATCACTGACTATTAACATCAATTTTGCTGAGTATACCTTTTCAAACGATCGCAATACCTTCGGACTGGTTACCGGTTTGGGCCTGAATATGATGGATTTCAGGTTTGATCAACCCATGACCCTGACCAAGGAACCTTCATCAGGTCTCCTTTTACCGGTAGAACTTGACTCAGAAGGTTTTAAAAAATCAAAACTAAATGTGACCTATCTGACTGCTCCGCTTATCCTGGAAATAGCAACCCCTTTAAAATTTAATCAGCACAGGCTTACCCTTGGAGCAGGCGTAATTGGGGGTGTAAACGTGGGATCGCGGACAAAAATTAAAACCGGTGACGGGAAGACAAAAGACAGGCGCAATTTCAATATCAATCCCTTAAAATATGAATTGACCGGCCGGATTGGTTTAGGTGAACTTTGTGTATTCGCCAACTATGGGATGACATCGCTTTTTGAAGAAGGTAAAGGCCCTGAATTGGTGCCCCTTACTATTGGAATCTCATTTCCGAACGTCAGCTATTAATACAATACAACCAGTTTATATACAAGAGGTGGTTGCAAGAGCTAAACAGGTATGTTTGCTTATGCAATCGCCTCTCTTGTTTTTAAAATTAATTATGATGTTTTTCCTTAAAAACCAACAGGAATGCGTTAAATTTGCACTTTGAAATATGTGTTTTCAGATAAACAAAGATGAGAATGTTATTTAAATGCATAGTGCTGCAACAGATCCTGAACAGATTATTAATAATAATCGCCCTTTTTCTGTTATTTAGTCTGCCCTCCTTTTCGCAACTGCCCGACAGCATTAGGGTTTTACGCGCAAAACCTGAAAAGTTGCTAAAAAATCTCAATATTAAAAATGTTACACAAGGGGGATTCAATTTTTGGCATGATGATTTTAACGGACACTGGGCAGGAATTGATTTTGGATTCAATACCTTGACAGGGAAAAATTTTTCTGACATTTATCCGGATTACCTTGAACACGATATCTTCAGATCCAATTCTCTGTTTATCAATATAATGCAACAAAGTATCAGTCTTCAGCAAACCAGGAATACCATTGGCCTGGTAACCGGTTTGGGACTTCAGTTTAAAAGTTACCGGCTTAATAATAACACCACGATAGAAGCAACACCATCTGGAGAAATTGAGGAAAAAATACTGGTTTATGATGTTAATCAAAAGTCGAAATTCTCGATGACTTACATCACCGCCCCTTTGCTGATTGAGTTCCAGGTGCCAGTTAATCAATATGCCGACCGGTTGTTTATTTCTGGAGGTTTAATGGCAGGATACCGGCTTAACAGCCACACGAAAATAAAATACCGGGCAGACCGCAGGAAAGAAAAACTGAAGACGCCAGGTGATTATTCGCTCAACGATTTCAAATATGGTCTTATGGTGCGGTTGGGTTACCGCCAGTACCAGGTTTTTGCAAATTATGATGTAACCCCCTTGTTTAAGGAGGAAGCCCTGGCTCCTGATATTTTTCCGTTTACTTTTGGGTTTACCCTTTTCAGTTTCTGACACATAAATTGAAAAAAAATAATCACTATGAATTTACTATTGATAAGCAACTCAACCATGCCGGGTGAACCTTACTTAACCTACCCGATGAATGAAATCAAAAAATTCCTGGGTGATAAACAGGTGAAAGCTCTGTTTATTCCCTATGCGGCGGTTACTTTCTCCTTCGATCTGTATGTTGAAAAAGTACAGGAGCGCTTTGCCGAAATCGGTCACAGCGTAGTAGGAATCCATACTTTTGCCGATCCTGTTGCTGCGGTACATCAGGCCGAAGCAATCGTGGTGGGTGGTGGCAATACCTGGCAACTCGTGCGCATGATGCACGACAACCACATTATGGATGCCATCCGTGAAAAAGTGATGGGAGGCGCACCCTATATCGGATGGAGTGCAGGAGCCAACGTGGCATGCCCTACCTTGCGTACCACCAATGATATGCCCATCATCGATCCTAAGGGATTCAATACCATGAACATGGTTCCATTTCAGATCAACCCGCACTACCTCGACGCCAATCCCGACGGCCACGCCGGAGAAACACGCGAGCAGCGCATCCAGGAGTTTCTGGAGATAAATCACAATTGCTATGTGGTAGGTTTGCGGGAGGGTACCATGCTGCTCCGCAACGATACTACACTTAAGCTGATCGGCAGCAGACCCGTCAGGATCTTCAGGAAAGGTCTGGAGCCAGTTGAGCTAACTGAAAAGGATGATTTGAGTTTTCTGTTGCAATATCCGGTAAAACCCTGCTAATTAGCTCATGTTTCTTTTCCTTTTTTAAATAATCTGTGAATCTGTGGCTTACTTTTGGTTTACCCCCGATTGAATCGGGGGTGAATCTGTGGCCTTTTTTCTCATTTTACTGAATCTGTGGCAATATTTCTTTTAACTTTCAATTCGTGCATTCGTGGCCTTAATTTAATCTTTGAATCTGTGGCAATAATTTTTCCCGAAATGGCAGAAGCGTAGCGGCGACATTATGGTAGCATAAACATATATATTAAGCTTTGCCTCTACCCCACCCCTATTTGCTGCACAATGCCATGAAAACCATACCTTTGGAGCAAAATTATTCGTCATGGAAATATTTTCCAACAGCTACTTTGCTCTTTTCGTGATCATTGCGCTGGGATACCTGGTTGGCAGGATAAAAATCAAGGGACTTTCCCTTGATGTATCGGCCATTATTTTTGTGGCACTCATATTCGGCCACTATGGAGTAATTATTCCAAAGGACTTTCAAAACCTTGGACTGGTACTGTTTATTTTTACCATTGGCGTTCAGGCAGGTCCCGGTTTTTTCGAATCATTTAAAAAAGACGGTCGTAAACTGGCGCTGTTTGCCACTCTCCTCATCGTGGCCGCAGGGCTCGTCAGTCTCGTCGTGGTAACCGTCTTTGGCATCGATAAGAACATAGCCATCGGGTTACTCACCGGTGCCCTTACCAGCACACCCGGTCTGGCCGCAGCCATCGATTACACCAACTCTCCTCTTGCATCCATTGGGTATGGTGTGGCGTATCCTTTCGGTGTTATAGGGGTAATCATCTTCGTAAGACTGATGCCCAGACTTTTCGGGAAAAAAGTGACCGAAGCTGAAGCCGACTACAATAAAGAAGTTTACAGGGATTTCCCCGAGATTGACAAGAAAAATTTTGTGGTTGAAAACGAAGCCGTTGTGGGTAAAAGTATTGGAGGACTAAAAATCAGGCACATGACCCAGGCGGTGATCTCCAGGGTGATGCGCGGTGAAACAGCCTTCGCTCCTACCCCATCAACCATCCTCAATAAAGGTGACATTATCAAGGCGGTAGGCACCCCCGAATCACTCGAAAGGGTAAACCTGCTTTTCGGGCCTGCAACGGATATTGAAGTACCACTTGACCCTCAATACGATGTTAGAACTGTTCTGGTAACCAACAAAGAAGTGGTAAATAAAACCCTTGGGCAGATTAACCTGCTGGCTACCTACGGTGCCACTATAACCCGTATCCGCCGTGCAGGTATCGATATGTCCCCGACACCCAACTCAAAGCTGCAGATGGGCGACAAATTAATCGTGGCAAGCAGCAAAGACAGCATGGCCATTGTTGCACGCATCTTCGGAGACGACGACAAGCGATTGTCAGATACCGACCTGCTTCCTGTGTCTATCGGGATTATCCTTGGGGTACTGGTCGGATTAATTCATATTTCGTTCTCCAACTTTGACTTCAGCTTTGGATTAACAGGAGGAGTGCTGCTCGTGGCGCTGATCCTAAGCCGCATTGGCCGCACCGGTCCGCTGATCTGGACCATGTCGGGAGCAGCCAACAACCTGCTCAGGCAGTTGGGCCTGATCCTCTTTCTGGCAGCTGTTGGCACCAGTGCCGGTGCAGAAATTGTGAACACCTTCGAAAAATATGGTATTGAGTTATTTGCCATGGGGGCCGTTATTACCCTTTTACCCATGAGCATGGCCCTTTATGCAGGAAAATATCTCTTTAAAATGAACCTGCTCACATTGTTCGGTGCCATTACGGGAGGCATGACCAGCACACCCGGATTGGCAGCATCCGATTCGATGACCGATACCAACGCCCACTCAATTGCCTATGCCACAGTATACCCGGTATCCATGGTCCTGTTGATCCTGGTGGTGCAACTTCTAAACCTTTTGTTCTGAAGTTTAACCGTACAGGCTCAAAGACGCTGATTACCTTCACCTGGAGGCATATTTTCATCATTTCCTGACACCTGCCGGCATCACCTTCTTTTAACGAAGTTC
>CAYMXK010000395.1:0-4644 GCA_964393915.1 uncultured Prolixibacteraceae bacterium | reverse complement strand
TAAAAAAATACATCGATATTCTGCCCTACGCTGCGGGCATCCACATGAATGGAAACCATCCGGTGAAAACCACCCCTGTTTTGGTTATACAACTTATTTACGGCCTCTGTTCGCTGCTTTAGCCTTTGTACCTGGTTCAGGGGTATCGTCAGCCTTGGGTAGCAGTACTCATCTTTGTCCGGTTTCAGGAATTGCACATCTCTTATCCCATCATTCGGATCGATAATAATGAAGTGAACCGTAGCCCCAAGTTCTATCAGGTTTCTGCCCAACCTCAATACCACATCGTATGCATATTCGTCCTCACAGAGAACATGATTCTGGTATTTTCCTATGGCTCCGGGATCAGGTCCCCCATGCCCCGATTTTAAATAATAGGTCGCACCGCTGAGTTGCTGGCTTTTTATGGTTACATTCTGGTATTTCGGCCCAAAAATTTTATACGTCCGGGCTTTGGAGTCTGTGCCAACCGATGTCTGACTACCTGCTGCCGGTAATTTGTATTTTCTTCCGGCAATCAAAGCGTTGTTCGGCCCCAGACGGCTCCTGTTGAGCTCTACAAATGCATGAAAATCAGAAGGATGTAGTCCGTTTTTCTTTAGAAGGCTGTATATGCCATCCCCTGACCGGGCAACTACCTCCCGGGTTTCGCTTTGCGCCTTCAGGGTAATGGTTAAAATCAGGAATATGTGAATTATTATCAATTTATTCATTGAAAAATGCCATAAATTTGAACAAAAGTTGAATCTTTGAACTCTTATATGTTTGCTAATGGCGCTAAATATAGTGCCAGGAATTTAAAGATGTACAGAAATATGCAAAGAACTATCAAACAGGTATTGTTAATAACAGGCCTGTTTTTCATTTTATTTTCGTGTAATCCCTCTTATCAGATGGTTTCGGGGACCTACAGCAACCATTCCATTTCGTCGGAAACACTTAAGCCTGACAGTGCAATTATCAGTATTTACTGGCCATTCAAGGAAAAAATGGATGCAGAAATGAATGATGTGATCGGTTTTGCACAAGAGGATCTGCTAAAGGGTAAACCTGAAAGTAAACTTACTAACTTCCTTGCAGATTTACTGCTCGAAGAGAGTCATCGTCTTTCAACTCATTCCTCTCTGGCTTTTTCTCCCGACCTCGCTTTTCTCAATTATGGGGGTATACGTACCGGTATTCCCAGGGGAGATATCATCGTAAGGAACATATTTGAACTGATGCCATTTGAAAATGAACTGGTGTTTATCCAACTTTCCGGTGAGAACATGCAACTTTTCTTCAACCTTATTGCCTCACGGGGTGGTGACAGCCTCAGTGGCGTGAAGTTTAAAATCAAAGATGGCAAAGCCACTGATGTGTTTATCGGGCAATCTCCCCTTTCCCCGGATAGGAAATACTGGCTGGCAGTGAGTGACTATGTCGCCGATGGCGGAGATAGCTACGCTATGCTGCAAAACAGCAGCCAGAGGATTGATTCAGGGCAGAAGATAAGGGATGTAATAATACAGCATCTCAAAAGGACACATGTCGATGGACAAATTATTAATCCTGAAACGGATGGGAGGATTATCAGTGAATAGGAGAATTTTCATTAAAAATATATTTTCGGGGACTGCCGGACTAACCCTTGGAGCCGCTCCCCTGGCTGCTCTGGCGTTTCGTGATATGGTTTCCCTCACGTTGCTGCATACCAATGACCTGCATTCACAAATCGAACCCTTCGACGACAGTCATCCCCGTTTTGCCGGCAGGGCTGGCCTGGCAAGGATTGCCAGATTTGCTGCTGACTCCCGTCTCGATAATGCCAACTTGCTTTTGCTCGATGCAGGTGACTTTTTTCAGGGAACGCCGTATTTTAATTTCTTTGGGGGTGAGCTTATCCTTAAGATGATGACAGAAGTGGGCTATGATGCGGGTACGTTAGGCAACCATGAGTTCGATAACGGTTTGCCGGGGCTTGCTGAATCTCTTCCCCACGCCGCATTTCCAATTATCAATTCCAATTATGATTTCTCTGACACCATTCTGGAGGGAAAATTTTCCCGTTACAGAATTTTCAACAAATCGGGTATCAAAGTAGGAATTTATGGTCTGGGCATTGACCTCAAAGGCCTGGTCAATGAAAAACAATATGGTGGCGTCAGATACAATGATCCGGTAGAGGTGGCTCTTCGAATGGAAAAGTTTCTTGCACTCGACCGGAAATGTGATTTGGTAGTATGCCTTTCCCATCTGGGATTAAGGTACCAGCACAATAAAATCAGCGATGTTACATTGGCGCCCCTTACCTCGCATACCGATGTGTTTATCGGAGGCCACACACATAGTCTTCTTGAAGAACCTTTGCAGATAATGAATAAATCGGGCCGCATGGTGGTGGTAAACCAGGCCCATTACGGGGGATTGGTAGTTGGACGCCTCGAATTTCTGTTTGAAAGAAGCAGGAGGCAAAGTAAAAACTTTTCCATAAATAAGAATATCTCCTTATGAAGCGTTCTGTCAGACTACTGCTCTCTATTTCCTCAGGAATTGTGCTGAGCCTTCCATGGCTCGGCTTTCCGGGTTGGTTGCTGTTTGTTGCTTTCCTGCCCCTGCTGGTACTCGATAGTTTCTTTCTCAGTGAACGCAGGCAGTTCCGGAGTATCTCCATGTGGAGCCATGCTTTCCTTACGTTTCTGATCTGGAATGGCCTCACCACATGGTGGATCCTTCATGCCACTGCCGTTGGGGCTTTCCTTGCGGTTTTGGCCAACTCTCTTCTTATGTCTGTGGTGGTCTGGCTGGCCCATTTAATCAGACGTAATTCTTCCGGAAGTATGGGATATCTTTCCTGGATCGTATTCTGGCTCACTTTCGAATTTTTTCATTTTCACTGGGATATCGAATGGCCCTGGCTCACCCTCGGAAATGGTTTCGCCAACAATATAAGGGTGGTGCAGTGGTATGAATTTACAGGTACTTTGGGTGGAAGTCTCTGGATCCTGATCGTCAATATGGCTGTTTTTAGTTTGCTTCGGAATTACGCTCATTTCCGAAACCTCAAAAAAATAAGAATACAAATTGTTGTTGCCTCTTTTTTAATTTTCCTCCCTGTAATTATTTCCCTGATTATGTATTCTTCCTATAAACAGGAGGGCGAAAGCCGGAGAGTTCTTATCATTCAGCCCAACATTGATCCATATACTGAAAGTTTTGATGATGGATCAGTCAATGATAAACTACAGGGGTTTATTAACCAGGCAGAATCAGCCCTAAGCGCTGATGTTGATTATATTATCGGACCTGAGACCGTCTTTGAGCAGCAGTGGGAAGAGGATCTCCTCCCTATGTATCCCGCTTTTAATCAGTTGCGGCAATTGTCGCATTTGGAGGGGAATCCTGGTTTGATTATCGGTGCATCCACCTACCGCATATACCGTGACGCGGCAGCGACTACCCCTACCGCGCGTAAATCACGCGATGGCTCGTATACCTATGATGTGTATAATACGGCCATTTTCAGTGACGTTACCGGGACCTACCAATTGTACCATAAATCCATTCTGGTGAGCGGTGTGGAAAAAATGCCATTCAGGAAGTATCTCCGGTTTCTCGACCATCTGATCATCGACCTGGGCGGCACCTCTGGTACCCTGGGGGTGCAGCCTTATCCCACCAATTTTGAGGCTGAAAATGGCGATCAACTGGCACCTGTAATATGTTATGAGTCAGTATTTGGCGGTTATCTTTCGAGCTTCGTGAAAATGGGGGCCGAAGCTATTGTCATAATTACCAACGACGGATGGTGGAAGAACACGCCCGGATACAAGCAACACTTTTCTTTTGCCAGGCTCCGTGCGGTGGAAACACGGCGGCACATTGCCCGTTCTGCCAATACCGGCATCTCAGGAATTATTAACCAGCGTGGCGATGTGGTGGTTCAGTCGGAGTGGTGGAAGGAAGCTACAATTAAAGATGATATCCGGTTGAACAAAAGGCTTACCTTTTATGTCATTTACGGAGACTATATCGGGCGTATCTCCATGTTTGTATCTGCCCTGTTAATGATTTACCTTCTGGCGACCCTACTCATTAAGACAAAAAAAATCCGCACTAATCCAATTGCGTAAAACCCCGATTGACAGGATTTGAGTGCCTCGCTGCTCGAACTTCCAACGGTCCGAAGACTCACTCCGGCAGAAACTGCAGAAGCTACCAGGCCTGCCTTCACAGCGAAAAGCTTATCTCGGTTAAATGGTTACTGTTGAGTTTACCAATGTATGAATTAATGCGGACTATATTTTTTGTTTCAAAGAACGGTCGTACACTGTTTCAAATGTAGCCCTAATATCTCACTTATCCAAACAAACAGGCAGCTTTGCCATCAATTATATTTAAACTATTTGCCTGTCAGTTTCTTACATTTTCAACTATTTTCTGTTTTTTTCAAAAGTAGATATTTTAGAACGGTTGAAAATTTAACCGCAAGGACGCAAGGAAAAAACGCAAGGAACGCAAGGAAAGACAGTCAATTAAGAACGGAATAAAGTTTAGTAAACCAATAGCGACCTTTGCGTAGGCCTTTGCGACCCTTGCGGTTAAAAACAGGCATCTCCTAAACACGCCTCAACTATTTTTCTGTTTCAGTTGCGGCCTCTTCTT
>CAYMXK010000394.1:0-4645 GCA_964393915.1 uncultured Prolixibacteraceae bacterium | reverse complement strand
ATTGGGGCTATTCTGAATTCAGGCCACTGCAACTCGAAATAATCGAGTCTGTGGCGCGCAATAAAGATACCCTTGGACTGCTTCCCACCGGAGGCGGAAAATCGATTATTTTCCAGGTTTACGCCTTATCGCAGGAAGGAATGTGCCTGGTGGTTACCCCCCTGATAGCTTTAATGAAAGACCAGGTAGAAAATCTTAAACAACGGGGTATAAAGGCATTGAGTCTCCACAGTGGAATGACCGGCATGGAATTGAAAATTGCCATCGACAATGCCAAATGGGGCGATTACAAGTTCCTCTACATTTCGCCGGAAAGACTGGTCTCTGAACGCTTTACCGAAAGCCTTCTATCGATGAATATCAGCCTGATAACTGTTGATGAAGCTCATTGCATATCGCAATGGGGCTATGACTTCAGACCAAGTTATCTTAAAATTGCCAATGTGCGCAAACATTTCCCGGGGGTACCCCTGCTCGCACTAACTGCAACAGCCACGCCATCGGTCGTAAAAGATATTCAGGAAAAATTACAGTTTACTGAACCAAATGTACTTTCAATGTCCTTCTCCCGAAGCAACCTGGTATATATGGTTCGTGAAAAAGAAGACAAGATGGGCTACCTTGTAAAAACCATTCAGCGGGCTAAGGGAACAGGCGTAGTTTATGTTAGAAACAGAAAAGCCACCAGGGAAATAAAGGAGCTGCTGGTGAAAAACAAGATATCAGCCGACTATTACCATGCCGGTTTGAACGCAGATACCAGGAACAGAAAGCAGGATGAATGGAAAAGCGGTAAAACACGCGTAATTGTCGCCACCAATGCATTTGGAATGGGCATAGACAAGCCTGATGTACGTTTTGTGATCCATGTGGATCCGCCTGATTCCCTCGAAGCCTACTTTCAGGAAGCCGGGCGCGCCGGGCGCGATGGAAAAAAGGCTGTGGCAGTGTTGCTTTTCAACAATTCCGACAAACTAAAACTCAAAAAACACCTGTCAGTTACTTTTCCGGAAATCCAATACATAAAAAAAGTTTACGAGTGCATGTGCAACTATTTGCAGGTGGCTGTCGGTTTTGGCAAAGACCAGCTCTTCGACTTCCCGCTTGCACTTTTTGCCGAAACGTTTAAGTTGCAGCTTGCTCAGGTCTTTCATAGCCTGAAATTATTGCAACGACAAGGATATATTGAGTTTACAGAAGAGGTGGAAACCCCTTCACGCGTCTATTTTACCGTAAACCGCGATGACCTTTACAAATTTCAGGTGGCCAACGAATCGTTCGACAATTTCATAAAACTTTTGCTCAGATCTTATACCGGGTTGTTTACAGGCTACGTGCCAATCGAAGAAGCCCTGCTCGCCAAAAGGGCCGAAACCACTCCGGAGGTCATCATCAGCTACCTTAAAATGCTGAGATCAAACAAGATCATTGATTATATTCCTCAAAAACGCACTCCTTATATACTTTTTGCACGGGAGAGAATTGAAGAAAGCAGGCTCTCATTTTCCAAAGAAAACTATGATCTCCGGAAAAAAGATTTCCTGAACCGCATTGATGCCGTGATCCACTATGCCACTTCTTTAACCAGGTGCCGCGCTCAAATACTTCTTGCCTACTTTGGCGAAAACAACGACATCAGGTGCGGGGTCTGTGATGTTTGTCAGTCAAAAAACCAGCTTGGACTGAGCAACTTCGAGTTTGATGATATCTCAGAAAAGATCAAAGCTGAATTAGCTATCCCTCAAACAGCAGAAAATGTGCTGTTTAAGCTGGGATCAGAAAATGAAAAATTCAGGCTTGTCATGAGATGGCTGATCGACAATGAGAAAATTGTTACAAGGATTGACAATCTTCTCGAATGGAAATCAGGATAAAGTTACACACCTCGCACGAAATTGCTATTTTTGTGCAACTTTTGAATTAAACATGGAAAATATCAATAATGTAATATATTCGAAGAATGTGATTGAATTTGTGGCTGTAGCCAACGAATTCTGTCAGTTTGTGGAGAGCAGTTCCAGCTATAAAACCCCCAAATTGCTCGACATAACCCGCAAGCTTCTCCCGCTTCTTTATTTCAAAGCATCCATGCTGCCCGAAGCGGACACCATCCTCGACGAAGAACTGGAAAAATATGTCACCGAACTGGATTACAATGCCATTCAGCAAAAATGGCTTCAGAAACTGGGAGAATACGATTTATACCAGGAAGTATTCGACCCAGAACTGCAGTTCGGAACGGAGCGCGTTACCGCCAGCATTTCAGAGCACCTGCTCGATATTTACCAGGACGTAAAAGACTTTGTTTCATCGTATAATTTTGGCAACGAAGAAGTTATGAACGACGCACTGGTCGAATGCAACAGGCACTTCCAGGAATACTGGGGACAACGGCTGGTTAATGTATTGAGGGCAGTACATCAGCTGGCATTTGCGCAAATCGATTGGAGCGAACCTGATCTTTCCAATTTCAAATCTGATGATGAGGATGATGCCTCTCCCAAGTGGATTGACCGTTTTTTCAGGCATGATGATGAATAAATCCGGAATATGTTTAAAGAAAGTATAAGCAATGAAGAGCTGGCTGAACTGCCCCTGAAATTTTTTAACGGAGATATTGTCCTGGTTGAAAACATGCAGATGGTCAGGTTGGCTGTTCAATACCTTACTCAGTACTCTGTTCTGGGGTTCGACACAGAGACCAAGCCAGCCTTTCAGAAAGGACAGAACCACCGGGTTGCCCTTTTGCAGTTGTCAACCGAAGAAAGGGCATTTTTATTCAGGATTCAAAAAATCGGCCTGCCCGATGAATTAAAGCAGTTGTTCAGTAATCCGAATATTGTAAAGGCCGGAGTGGCCATAAGAGATGACATCAAAGCACTGCAGAAAATCGGGTCATTTAAACCTGCAGGTTTTCTGGAACTGCAAAACCATGCTCAGGAAGCAGGGATAAAGAATATCGGTCTCAAAAAACTCTGCGCCATCATATGCGGATTTCGCATATCCAAATCACAGCAGTTATCCAACTGGGAATCAGAGGAACTCACCACTCAGCAATTAATTTATGCTGCAACAGATGCATGGGTCTCCCTCCGGATCTGCCGGCAACTTCTTAACGGTGAAGTATGAAATCAAGATATACTGAAATTATCCTGAAACCGGGCAAGGAACAATCCATGCTTAGGTTTCACCCATGGGTTTTCTCCGGGGCAATTAAAGAAATTAAAGAAAAAGTAACTGAAGGTGAACTGGTTACGGTACGCTCCGGCTCCGGCGAATTTCTGGGAACCGGCCATTATCAGATCGGCTCGATTGCCGTCAGAATTGTTTCCTTCCGGGAGATCCCTATTGACCTGACGTTCTGGACAGAAAAAATTCTTAGTGCATGGAACCTGAGAAAAGCCTCCGGACTGGCAGGCAACCCGGAAACAAACGTTTTCAGACTGATCAATGCCGAAGGGGATGGGATGCCAGGATTGGTTGTGGATTACTACAACGGAGTTGCCGTGATGCAATCTCATTCTATTGGCATGTACCTTCAGAGAACTGAGATAGCCGAGGCGATGCATGCTGTTCTGGGAGAATCCCTGGCTGCCGTTTACGATAAAAGTGCCAAAACACTTCCCTTCAAGGCCGGTATATCGCCTGTGGATGGATATGTTACAGGACATCCGGATGACAACCATGAGGTAATGGAATACGGTTTGCGCTTCAAGGTCGACTGGGAAGAGGGACAAAAGACCGGCTTTTTTATCGACCAGCGTGAAAACCGCAGATTGGTGCAGGAGATGTCAGCCGGGCGTGATGTTTTGAATATGTTCTGTTATACGGGTGGCTTTTCATTCTCTGCCCTGCGCGGAGGTGCGAAAACTGTCCACTCCGTCGACTCATCGGCAAAAGCCATCGAATTGACCAGGAGCAATGTGGAGTTAAATTTCCCCAACGATCTGCGACACGAGGCATTTGCCACGGATGCTTTTACCTTCCTGAGAGACATCAGGGACAAATACGACCTCATCATCCTGGATCCGCCTGCCTTTGCCAAACACCGCGATGCGCTGCCGCAAGCCACTCAGGGATATAAACGCCTCAATACAAGGGCATTTGAACAAATCAAACCGGGTGGAATAGTTTTCACCTTCTCCTGTTCCCAAATCGTCAGTCGGGAAAAATTCAGGGAGGCAGTTTTTTCAGCAGCTGCCATTTCCGGCCGGACAGTCAGGATTCTTTACCAGCTTTCACAACCTGCCGACCATCCGGTAAACATTTACCACCCCGAGGGGGAGTACCTGAAGGGACTGGTGCTTTACGTTGAGTGAGAAACGGAGACCGGAAACCGGAGACGGGAGAACGGAGAACGGAGAGCAAAGAGCAGAGAGCAGAGAGCAAAGCGCGAAGAGCAGAGAGCGAGGAGGAGACGGGAGACCGGGTAGGGGCGAACCTTGTGTTCGCCCATGGAGAACGGAGAAGGGAGAAGGGAGATTGAATGATGAAACAGATAACATTTTGCCATCTGTAATTTTATTTTCAAAACTGAATAGTGATGGAGAATTTGCAACTCATTGAAGAGCTTAACAAGCTCGCAAAAGAAAAAAGCCCTGCTGAAATGCTGGCCATAGTCGCGGAAAGGTTTCCGGGGAAGGCG
>CAYMXK010000393.1:0-4650 GCA_964393915.1 uncultured Prolixibacteraceae bacterium | reverse complement strand
GAACTCCTGTGCCGGGAGTGTCGTTGTTGCTAAATCCATATTGCACCACGTTGGAATCCCATGCATCTATACCGGTTGACCATGAAAAATAGGGATTGTGTATAACCAGTTTATGTCGCAGATTATCAGGTCTTTTCAGCCATAGGCTTACCCTCTTAAGGATTTCTGCATTCAAATCGCGGCTCACCGATCGATGGTAATGCCTTATCGACGAACCGGCCAGAATCAGTGAAACCACCAGGGCGCAAATTTTCATCACCTTTGAGTTCAACCAGTCAGGCTTGAGGGAGTTCACAAAAAACAGCGACATAATGGAAACCAACGGGCTTACGGCAGCCATAACACGAACAAGGCCGGCGGATGAGTCACCTTTCCACCACATATAG
Organism: uncultured Prolixibacteraceae bacterium; assembly: GCA_964393915.1. GTDB lineage: Bacteria > Bacteroidota > Bacteroidia > Bacteroidales > Prolixibacteraceae > UBA1413. The sequence continues at coordinate 4,264 of CAYMXK010000393.1, read as the reverse complement.
GTGTGACCGGCAAAATAACCCCAGAAACTTCCAAGTACCAGAATGATTAACAAAAATGAATCTAAACGGATGTTCCACTTTTCTTTTTTCCAGTTTAAAAGCATAGAAATGGTTCCGGCATACAACAGGAAAGTGACTATATAACCAAAATAACCCGGCAATTTGATAAAAAAGTGATACCAGTTCCCGGCTCCGTAAACCGATACTCCCCCTTTTGAATAGGGCCTTTGTGTAATCAGCCACCAGAAATCATGATTATGCACAAAACTCCCGGCCAGGCTGGAAACCAGGAAACCTGTCAATAGAAACGGAATTGCTTTATATTGCTTTTTAAGAACAAAACCGGTAAGGAAAAGCAGAATACTTAGTAGCCCTTCGTTGCGTACCAGAAAAATGAAGGATACCAACAGGGCCGAAAGAATATACTTCTCCCTGAAAAACAAATAAACGGCCATAACCAGGAAAAGACTGAAAAGCACTTCGGTCATCCCCGAAGTCATCATCATAAAATATATCGGGGTTAAAACAGTGATAACTCCCGAAAGCCAGGCGTAGCGCAGTTTAAAGTGGACAGCCAGCTTATATGCAAACCATGCCGTAAGCAGCCCGGCAATAATGTTGAATATCCTCACGCCTATCATTCCTAGTTGAGCAAAAGGGGCAGTCAGAAATGTAAATACAGGTTTACCCCAATGATCGAGGAAGAGATGCGGGTACCTGAATGCCCACCTGGAGATGTTGAAATGGGCGAAATTGTCGGCTCCTCCGGCAGGGATATCTGTAAATAGTGCAGCCACCGAAAGTGCCAGACCAGTAATTAATAATCCGGTAAGAAAAAGATTTTTTTCTGTGGGTAACTGCTTCATTTGCAGAGTGCCTTTCACACAAAAAGATTATATTTCAGGATACAATATAGCGCCCTAAACCCATCGCGCCAGCCAATTTTTTTTCCTTCCTGGTAAGTGCGGCCATAGTATGATATTCCAACCTCATATATCCTTACATCTGGAATCCGGGCAATTTTGGCGGTAACTTCCGGCTCAAACCCAAACCGGTTTTCCTTTAAATCAATATTTTTGATGATTTCCGATTTGAACAGTTTGTAACAGGTTTCCATATCGGTAAGGTTCAGATTGGTAAACATATTCGATACCATAGTCAATATTTTGTTGCCTATCGAATGCCAAAAGAAGAGTATCCTGTGCGGATTACCTCCCAAAAACCTCGAACCATAAACCACATCGGCATTTCCTTCAGCTATTGGTTTTAACAGCATGTTATATTCCCGTGGGTCATATTCCAAATCGGCATCCTGAATAATAAGGTAATCTCCGGTAGATTCCCGAATTCCGCGGTGCAATGCTGCCCCCTTTCCCATGTTTACCGGTTGTTCAAATAACTTCATCTCTGTTTCGGGATGACGAATCATATATGATTTGATAACTTCAACCGATCTGTCTGTTGAACAGTCATTTACCAGTACAATCTCCTTTTCGAAACCATAATCAAGCTTAACTGAGATGACCCTGTCGAGAATGGCGTGGATGGTATTTTCCTCATTATAAACAGGAATAACTACCGAGAGTAAAGTTTTTCTTTGCATTAAGTTTAATTCATTAAAGTGGTCAAAGATAAAGTAAATCAATAAAAACAAACCTACGCACACCTGCAGAAGTTACCTTATTTTAATCAGATAATTATCTTTTAAAACCTGTGGGCGGGTTGAAGGCAATAGAAACTTTATATTTATCCGGTTCATCCCCGATTGAGGAATTGTATAAATTGTATCAATACCTGAGGTTAGTTCTTTAACTGTCCCGAGGCCAATCGAATTAGTGTAAACCCAGGGATCTTCTGTTTTCAGAAACTCGTAGAAATCTTCCCAGGTAGTTAAATCCTCTACCGGGGCAATAGCCCAATAAAATAATTCATATTCTTCGAGATGAAGACTTTTAAGTTTTCCTTGTTCTATTCTTTGCTTTTCATAAATAGCAAGTGCCTGCCGCGCACCCTGATAGCTGAAAAGATGGGGGAGCACCTGAACATTCAGAAAAATGTTAAACACCGCAGCTACCAATAAAGACCACACCAGCATCCGCATTTCGGACTGCATTCCGATTTTATGTACCCTGATAATAATAAATATGCTTACAACCAATAACATTCCTGCAAGCCACAGGTTACTGAAATTATCGATAACCAATAAAAACAGGAGAAGCAAAAACATGATTGCTATAACGAATGACTGCACCTTTAACAGGTTTTTAAGCTTGCCTGCTGCCAGTACCAGCCTGCCGGAAGCTATGGCAATTAGCGACGGAATCATCATCAATATATAATTGGGAGCCTTCCCCCGGGCAATACTCAAAATAACCAGTGTAACAATAATGCTTACAAAAAGGGCAACCTGAAAACTGCTCCGCAAAACTTTTTTTCTCCAACTTTTAATTTCCAGATACAGTCCTGCGAGCACGGGAACTGTCCAGGGTAGCATAGCCCAAAGTAGGTTGTGCAGATAATAGAACGGATCTGAATTCGATCCGGCAACTCTTCCAGTTACCCTTCCTATATTGTTATCAATAAAAAAGAATTTCAGCCCTTCAACACCAAAATTCAGGTACAACTGGTATAGGGTAGGTGATGCCACCAAAAGAGCGATCAATACACCGGCAATCCATTTTATATGAAAAAGTTGAGGGTAATCTTTTTCGCGGAGTAGATAGATGGCTACGTACAGAAATGGGACAAATGCTCCGATTGGCCCTTTGGTGAGCATTGCCAGTCCGATGGCCAGGAATGACACGAAAAAATTCAAATTCTTTCTGTACTTCAGGTATTCAGTAAGCTGCCAAAGTGAAAGGGTTACCATTGCCTGGAGCACGGTATCGGTATGAATATCGTGAAGATAGAGAAAGAATATAAGTGAAGTTGCGGTAAAAAGCACTGCCAACCTTCCGGCTGTTTCAGAAAAAAGTGTTCGGGCAAAGCGGTACGCAAAATATACCCCTGAAAGCCCTGCCAGAAACGGTAATAATTTATATGCAAAGTTGTGATTGCCGAAAAGTGAAATACCTGCACCGGCAAGCCAGAAAAGCAGATGCGGTTTCTGGTCATAAGGCCTGCCGTTAATGGAAAGGTTCAGCCAGTCGCCCGACTCAACCATTTGTTGCGAAATGGCTGCATATAATCCGGCATCTCCGGTCAGATCTATAAACAAGCCTGCGATCCAGGCCATCACAACAATAGCAAGAAGTAAGATCCAGACCAAATATCTACTAAAGCTTTTCACGTTTGCCAACCTTTAAGAAAGTTCAGGTAAAATAAACAAATATGCGACATAATTATCCGAAACTTTAAAAAATAAAAGTGCCTGAAAATCTCATTTTTTGTAAGGTCGTGAAAAGCTTACAAAAAATTAGCCCGGAAAGCAAATTTGCATTTCATATAGTGAATTTCATGGATTCTATCCAAATATAATCCCTGCCCATAATATGGTAAGGAATAATAAGAATTGTAATAACATCTGATTTTTAGCTCAGCTATTATTCAACTCCTGTTTTTTACCAAAAGATATTACCTTTGAAACATTATAGAATTAAAAAGCTGACTGGATGGATAAGATAGCGATATTTCCCGGTTCGTTCGACCCTTTTACGGTAGGGCACGAATCAATTGTCCGCAGAGCAACCAAACTATTCGACAAGATCATAATCATGATCGGTCACAATTCAAGCAAGAAATCGTTCTTCCCTCTCGAAAAAAGGGTACACTGGATCAACACCGTTTTTGCGGATGATCCCCAGATATCAGTTGAGGTACATGAAGGACTGACCGTTGATTTTTGCAAGAAGGCAGGTGCCAAATATATAATCAGGGGATTGCGGACATCCGCCGACTTCGAATTTGAAAGAGCCATTGCCCAGATGAACAAGCAGATGTACCCGGAAATCGAAACTGTTTTTTTGCTGACCATTCCGGAACATACACCCATAAATTCCACCATCGTAAGAGATATTATACTGCATGGGGGAGATGCCAGTCGCTTTCTACCGAAAAGCCTCAACAAGGAAGATTTCAGGAACGAAAAGGTTAAATAACAAAGCTTGTAAAAGAAATTGTTGATTCTTCCGTTATTTGTTCATTGTCCTTGCTGTATCAGCATGGAATTTGAATATAATTTTCAGCTATAAATTTGATAATGAACAGATTGAATTTTTCAGGCTATATACTTCTTCTTTTAGGTTTACTATATGGGATGGCAGCG
>CAYMXK010000392.1:0-4655 GCA_964393915.1 uncultured Prolixibacteraceae bacterium | reverse complement strand
ACGATGGCAAGTCTGACTCTTACGGTGGCATTCTGAAAATTGACCAGGAACAGGTACAATTAATGAAACGCCGCGGTGGTGTCGGGCACGATCTTTCCCATATCCGGCCAAAAGGCTCTCCTGTTCTTAACTCTGCCCTGACCTCCACAGGGATTGTACCTTTCATGGAACGCTATTCCAATTCGACACGCGAAGTTGCCCAGGATGGCCGCCGTGGTGCCCTTATGCTGTCGGTATCCATCAAGCATCCCGATGCCGAAAAATTTATCGACGCCAAACTCGAGCAGGGCAAAGTTACCGGAGCAAATGTGTCGGTAAAAATCCACGACGATTTCATGAAGGCCGTTGAGAACGAAGATGTTTATATACAACAATACCCCGTAGATGAAGAATTTGCAACCTATAAGAAAGAGATAAATGCCTCCGGACTGTGGCAGAAGATTGTCCACAATGCCTGGAGATCAGCAGAACCGGGAATCCTGTTCTGGGACACTATTATCCATGAGTCCATCCCTGATTGTTATGCCGATTTGGGATACAAAACTGTCTCCACCAACCCCTGCGGAGAGATCCCTCTCTGCCCTTATGATAGTTGCCGGTTATTGGCATTAAACCTCTATTCATATGTTGACCATCCATTTACTAAAAAGGCCCGGTTCAACTTCGACCTGTTTAAAAAACATATGCATGTGGCTCAACGCATAATGGACGACATTATCGATCTGGAACTGGAAAAAATTGATGCAATTATCGCCAAAATAGATAACGACCCAGAATCTGAGGATATAAAAAAGGTTGAAAGAAACCTCTGGTTTAACATCAGAACAAAAGCCCAGGAGGGACGTCGTACCGGCATTGGCATTACCGCCGAAGGCGATATGCTGGCAGCCCTGGGTCTCCGCTATGGTACCGATGAAGCCACCGACTTTTCGGTGGAGGTCCATAAAATCGTTGCAATCGAAGCCTACCGCTCATCAGTTCACCTGGCACGCGAAAGAGGAGCCTTCAAAATATACGATGCCCAACGGGAAATGAAAAACCCGCTGATCAACCGCCTTCGTGAAGCCGATCCGGAACTCTATGAAGAAATGTCAAGATACGGCCGTCGCAATATAGCCCTCCTGACCATAGCCCCTACAGGAACTACCAGCCTGATGACACAAACCACTTCGGGCATCGAACCTGTTTTTATGCCGGTATACAAAAGACGTCGGAAAGTCAATCCCAACGACAAGGATGTAAGGATTGACTTCGTTGATGAAGTCGGCGATCATTGGGAAGAGTATACAGTATTCCATCACAAGTTCAAAACCTGGATGGAGGCAAACGGCATCGACAGCCATAAACAATTTTCTCAGGAAGAACTCGAAGTTTTGGTTAAAAAATCACCCTATTACATGGCTACCTCCAACGATGTCGATTGGGTTGCCAAAGTGCATATGCAGGGGCGTATTCAGAAATGGGTAGACCACAGCATCAGCGTAACCATTAACCTCCCTTCGAATGCCACCGAAGACCTGGTAGGAAGATTGTATTTCGAAGCTTGGAAGAGCGGATGCAAGGGCGTTACAGTTTATCGCGACGGATCGCGTTCGGGAGTGCTCATCTCCGATAAAAAAGAAGACAAAAAGAAAAGTCTGCCCTTCCCGACAAAAAGGCCGGAATTGCTTGAGGCAGATGTAGTAAGATTCCAGAATAACCGCGATAAGTGGGTAGCCTTTATAGGCCTCATCGATGGTATGCCTTACGAAATCTTCACCGGATTAAGCGACGACGAGGACGGAATTCTCCTCCCGCGATCTGTTACCAAAGGCTACATCATCAAAAACTGGGAAGATGAGGAAAACTCAAGATACGATTTCCAATACATCAACAAGAGGGGCTATAAAACCACCATTGAGGGTTTATCCTACAAATTCAACCCGGTATTCTGGAATTATGCCAAACTGATTTCAGGTGTTCTTCGCTATGGAATGCCTATTCATAAAGTAGTTGACCTGGTCACCAGCTTACAGCTTGACAATGAAACCATCAATTCCTGGAAAGCAGGGGTCGCAAGGGCGCTAAAGAAATATATTCCCAACGGAACACTTGCTGAAGATGCCCATTGTGGCGAATGCGGCTCCCATGAAGTCGTATACCAGGAAGGATGTCTCACCTGCGTTTCATGCGGAAGCTCCAAGTGCGGTTAATCAATTTTTTCATAACCTCTATACCCGGGATTTGTGCCCCGGGTCATTAAATTCAAAAGGCGCCTGAAAAGGCGCCTTTTGAATTTAAATCCATATAACTTTTATTCCGTTCTGTTTATGCCTCAACCATTTTCTTATACTCTTCGGGAGTAAGAAGCTCAGATAGTTCAGCCTCATTGGCAATTTTCACCTTGATCATCCAGCCCTTTCCATAAGGATCCTTGTTAACCACTTCCGGGTCGTCCGACAAAGCTTCATTCACTTCGATAACTTCTCCGGTTACGGGCATGAAAAGATCGGAAACGGTTTTCACAGCCTCAACCGTTCCAAAGATTTCGCCAATCTCAAGACTTTCGCCTTCTGTCTCAATTTCAACGAAAACAATATCGCCCAATTCACCCTGTGCAAAGTCGGTAATGCCCACTGTAGCGACATCACCATCCACCAGAATCCACTCGTGATCCTGCGTGTATTTCAGATTATCAGGTAATTTCATAATTCTTGCGGTTTTTTTATTATTTATGCCAAAGTTAGAAATATATTTTGAAGATTTTGTACAACTGGTGTTCATAAAATCCAAATGAAAAATCAATTAATGGATCCCGGTTTGAATCTTACAATACCATCATCCATATAAAATTTGCGTTTTCCCATTTAGCATCGTATAATTGTAAAAACAAAAATATGTTTGAGAAACAGAATATCAGGTTGCGTCATCTGAAACAAGTGGCTGAAGAACTTCTCAGCCATTTTGCGGGCTACCGCATTTTTGCCTTCTATGGAGGTATGGGAGCCGGCAAAACTACTTTTATACAGGCGATCTGCCATGTTCTTGGATCAGAAGACAATATTACCAGCCCATCTTTTTCCATCATAAATGAATATACCACTTCTTTTTATGAAAAGGACAATGATCAGACAACAGCCACCGGGATGAATACGGACCCCATTGATGACGAATCGCAGGTAGGAAATCAAAAATATTCTACCGATGAGATTATATATCATTTTGATTTTTACAGGATTAAGAATACTGATGAAGCGTTTGACCTGGGATACGAAGACTACTTTTACAGCGGCAATTATTGCCTCATCGAATGGCCCGAAAAAATTGAATACCTGCTGCCCGGCCAGCACGTGGAAGTAACCATTGAGACAACCGGAGAGGATGTAAGAACCATCAGGGCAAAACTTGCCGGCTGACGCTTTGAAATTTCATCAAATGGCGTTACCTTTCAGCAATTAAAATCGAACAGAAAAATGACCACCACAGAAAAAACCAGGTCCGGACTGCCTGTGTCCAAAACAATGCTTCTTCCTAAGGAAGAGATGCTTGAGATTCAGCACAGACAAAAAAAGATTAGCATAGGTATTCCTTCCGACATTCCCAAAGTAGAATACCGCGTGCCTCTTACGCCTCAGGCCGTAGATCTTTTGGTTTCTTACGGTCATGAGATATATATTGAAAAAGGAGCAGGGCAGCAATCCAATTACGTTGACCGCGAATACCTGGAGGCGGGCGCCGTGGTGGTGGAAAACAAAGAGGAAATCTTTCAGTGCGATATAATTTTGAGGGTGGCTCCATTCGATTGCGATGAGATTGAACTTCTTCGCAGCAACCAGGCCATTCTTTCCAATATGCAGATCGAATCGCATAGTAACCAATCCATAGAGAAACTGATACAGAAGAAAGTAACATGCCTTGCCTACGAATATCTTGAAAACGATAATGGCTATATGCCCTTCATGCATCAATTAAGCCAGATATCGGGAATCGCAGCCATAACCATTGCCAGCGATTATCTGAGTACATCAAGGGGAGGAAAGGGGGTTCTTTTTGGCGACGTAACCGGCATTACCCCGGCGGAGCTGGTGATCATAGGGTCGGGCACTGCGGCTGAATATGCCGCACGTGCTGCACTCAGCCTGGGCATTGTGGTCAAAGTATTTGACGTTTCCGTTGAAGACCTCAGCCATCTCGAAGACAAACTGGGCCAGCGGATATTCACCTCTGTGCTGTATCCAAAGGTTCTGAAGAAAGCTCTGGTATCGGCCGATGCGGTAATTGGTGCCATGCCATTCAACTCCACGCCAAAATTCAGGGTCTCCGAAGAGTTGATTGAGAAGATGAAAGAAGGAGCCGTTATAATTGACCTGAACGTAAGTCAGGGGGGATGCTTTGAGACCTCACGCCTTACCGATCTGAAAGATCCTGTTTTCAGAAAACATGGTATCATCCACTACTGTGTGCCCAATATCGCATCGCTTGTTGCAAGAACTGCCTCCATCTCCATGAGCAATATACTTATCCCCACCCTGCTGGCAATAGGGGAAAACGGAGGTATTGACAATTACATAAAATCTTCAAGAGGATTCAGGAAAGGAGTATATGTTTATCATGGTATCCTTACCAACAGAGACGTGGGTTACCGGTTCAATCTGCCTGCAAAGGACATCGACCTG
>CAYMXK010000391.1:0-4657 GCA_964393915.1 uncultured Prolixibacteraceae bacterium | reverse complement strand
TGATAAAGCTGCAAAAGTAATGGTAAAGGCTATTTTAAAACGAAAGAGAAATTATGTTTTCACTGGACACGGCAAAGTATTTGTATGGTTGCAACGATGGTTTCCCGGATTGATGAGATTTATAATATCAAAAAGCCCAAAACCAGATTTATGAATATCAAACCTAATTTTCTGGTAGAAAAATCTCTCCGACAAGCGTATTTCCCGTATTCTTGTTTGCAGTTCGGAAAAATAGTTCATGGAGTTGCCAGTTTTGAAACGCTCATCGTTCAGGGCAAAGCCCTTAATGATGTATTCCTTGAGGCGTTGCGTAGCCCAAATGCGAAACTGCGTTCCCTGATGCGATTTTACCCGGTAGCCCACCGAAATGATAACATCGAGATTGTAATGATCAATTTCGCGCTCTACAGTTCTTTCTCCCTCATGACGAACTTGTCGGAATTTCCGACAGGTTCGGGATTGATCCAATTCGCCTTCTTCAAATACATTCCCAATATGTTCAGCTATGGTACTCCTCCCCTTACCGAACAGTGTGGCCATTTGCTCCTGCGTAAGCCATACGGTTTCTTCTTCGAGACGTACATCAATTTTAATACTGCCTCCTGAATTCTGATAAATAAGTATTTCGCCTGTGTTCATATCAGTTTATTTTCCTATTTACCGGTACCTGCCGAAAAAATTATTCAGCCTGCCGGTTAACTGGTCGTAAACAGGTTTCGTGAATTCAGTAAACAATACCTGTGGCGGAGGCGGTTGTAACATTTTTTGCTTTGTAAGCTTCAACTGTTCAGTTGACAGCGCTTTTTCGTCGCCCGCGAAAATCGCGTAACGGTTTATCCATACAAATTCTCCGGGAATACGGTCATTGACCAGCAGTTTTTCAGAAGGCCATTCCACAATCTTCAGGTCGACAACCCCTCCCGATGAAACCTGGTCTGTGAAAGTTTTCAGTTTGGCTTTATAGGTGATGGTTTCTTTGTTCAGGGTATCTTTCGGAAACTTTTTTACCGTATTGGTAACCTCGCGTTCCGATTCGCTCTGTTTGAGTGCGCCAACCATGAAGTCGTAAAATTCGAGCCTCAGGATCATATCCGGATTTTCTATGTCAGACTTGTCATATTCCCCGGGACTGAAGAAATTGACAAATCCCTGCCTGGGGAAACGCCGGTTGAGGTATTCGAAGACCTGGTTGTAAAAAAATCCTGCTGACAATTCAAACAATTTGGCATGTACCGGAATCGGCTCAACCACAACATTCATGGTGGCCCTCGTCTTGGCCTCCCTTATCAGTTGCGGCGTATCCTTGTACCCCTGCACCAGTTCATTGCTTCGCATAAACAGCGAGTATGCCTCCCGGGCTGCCTCCCGCTCCGGTTGCTGCATCCGGAGGAGACCGGCCTGGTAAGTTTCTTCGGCTGCCCTTTCGAGGGCCATGGTCATTTCCGAGGTGTATATTTTAGGCGTAGGGATAACATTTAAGGCTCCCGGACTGCGCCTGATTTCGGAAGCAAGGTTGTTTACCCTTTTCATGACCACAACGGTTTTTTCCCATTTCAACGGGTCGCTGCCCGACAATACCAGGTCTATCTCCTCCTGCGCCCACTGTATAGCCTGAGGGTAACTCGATTGCAGAACCTGCCGCGATTTGCGGTGATCGGGATTGGAACGCAATCTTTCAACTGCGGTGTTAACGGCTTCAAAATAATTGCCCCGCTGAAATGCCTTCTGTCCGCTGGAGCAGGCCATCAGGATCAAAAAAAGCAGGGGAAGAAAACGGTTGATTTTCATCTCGTTACAATTGTTAGTTATTAAAGGTATTTATCTCAATACCAATGTCTGTTTTTCGGTATTCGATGATGCAAATATAACTACCCTCTACCATCTGTAAACCATTTTTAAGCCTGAAATTCCATCCAAAGAAACGGGTTCCATCAAAAACTGGCTTTTTTGATGCTGTTTGCATATCAACCGCCCGGTTGCAATCCCAAAAACCGCGCCACCAAATATGTCACTTAGCCAGTGCCGGTGATCGTAAACACGCGAGATACCGGCCATAGTCGCCAAAGAATAGGCTGATACCGGTACCCAGGGAGTGTCTTTATATTGATATGCAATTACCGACGCTACAGCAAATGCCGTTGTGGCATGTCCCGAAGGAAAGCTTTTTCCGTTAATCGGCCCCATCCACTCATCCGGACCGGGTTCCCACCAGGCATTGGGGCGTATGCGGCCAGCAGCGTATTTGGGAATTTTTACCAGCAAAGTGCTGATCACAAAGCTCTCCATTGCCATAAGGGCTGTGGACTGGCTCCTGCTGTTTTTTGCGATTGTACCGTGTACCATGAATCCTGCAACACCGACTAGGGCATAGTAATTACTGAGGGGTTCGAGCCCATAGGTTGTCAACTTTGTTAAAGCATCTGTCTGCCGGGTTTTAAAAAAATCATTAACAGGCTGGTCGATGGCAGTGATAGCGATAGTGGTTCCGGCAAATGCTGCCACTTTCAGCCAGTCCTTTCCCTCCCAGCGTACCGGCGCAATGACCCAATCGCGGGTGTTGGTCCAATAATGCTTCAGGTAGCTTTTATCCAGTCGTACCGAGTCAACCTGTGCCTGTGACACTGGCAGCAAGCTGTAAATAAAAATAATTGTACAAATGGTTCGCATCTCTCAAACTTCTTTCCTCTTTGCTTCATCCCAAATCACATCCATCTCGGCAAGCGTCATTGTCCGGAGGTTGCGCCCAATGGCCATGGTCTGACTTTCGAGGTAATTGAACCGCTGGATGAACTTAAGGTTGGTCCGTTCCAGTGCTGCTTCAGGATCAACACCATACAAACGGGCGGCATTCACCATGGCAAAAAACAGATCGCCAAATTCAGCCTCCATTTTATCCTGGTCGATTTTGTCTATCTCAGTGCTGAGTTCTCCAATTTCCTCTTTTACCTTGTCCCAGACCTGCTCGCGGTAGGTCCAGTCAAAGCCTACACCCGAAGCTTTTTCCTGTATCCGGTTGGCCTTGACCAATGCCGGCATGGCTGCAGGAACACCTTCCAGTACTTTGTGGTTTCGCCCTTTCTCCTTTAATTTAAGGTCCTCCCAGTTTTCCTCCACCTCACGGGCATCGGCAACGTTCACATCTCCAAATACATGCGGGTGACGGTATATCAGCTTGTCATTGATGTTTTGCAATACATCTCCCATGCTGAAGGCATTTTGCTCTGCCCCGATTTTGGCATAAAAAACTATGTGCAGCATCAGATCGCCCAACTCTTTTTTTATCTCCTGAAGGTCTTTTTTGAGAATGGCATCACCTAACTCGTAGGTCTCTTCGATGGTCAGTTTTCGAAGCGATTCAAGGGTCTGGGCTTTATCCCACGGACACTTTTCGCGCAGTTCGTCCATTATTTCGAGCAATCGGCGAAACTCATTTATAGCATTTTCCATCCATCTCTTTTTTTGGTTGGGCGAAAATAGGGAAAATCACACAAAATTCTATCCATCGTTAAATTTAAGAGGTCTGAGTATGTAAAAATTCACCGGTTCGGTTCGATTTCGTATTTTTGCAGCAAAATTTAATATATCATGGATTTAAGCGTCAACCCGCGCGCAAAGGCACTGATATTTGATCTTGACGGCACTTTGTCTGATTCATTGCCTGTTCATATGTCTACCTGGAATTCTCTGGGCGAAACTTTCGGATTTATTTTCGAGGACCGAATCTTTCATGAAATGACAGGCATGCCCACTATTGCTTTTGCAAAAAGACTGATCAATGAGAACAATCTCAGCGTAACCCCTGAAGAGTTGGTCAGGCAGAAACAACAGGCGTTCTGGAATTCTGTCGGACTTGTAAAGCCCATTGATCTGGTGGTCGACATCGTCAGAAAATACCATGGCCGCCTACCTATGTCGATCGGTACGGGAGCCAGCTTCAGAAGCGCCATGCTTCAGCTCGATACGCTCGGATTAACGCAATACTTTGATATTATTGTAACTGCGGATGATGTCCTGAACCATAAACCTCATCCGGATACTTTTCTGAAATGCGCCGAATTAATGGGCGTCGATCCTGAATATTGCCAGGTTTTCGAAGATGGTATTCAGGGGATGCAGGCCGCACGGACAGCGGGAATGATGATTACCGACGTCAGACCTTTTATCAATTATGGAGAATGGGCTCTTTCCTGATCGCCTTAAATTCTGTCCTCCCGCTCTTTATCATTATTCTTGCGGGGCTGCTCTTTTCGCGCACAAAAGTAGCCTCTACTTATTGGATCGATGTTCTTAACAAATATGCACTCTGGATCGGATTTCCCGCGTTGGTCATCCATTCCCTGAGTCGCCTCGAAATCATCGATGGCCCGGTTATCCGGCTGATTATTTTCAATTCCCTGTTTATTGTTGTCTGTATTTTGCTGGCCTATCCGTTCAGTTCGTTGTTCAGGATGCCGGGCAAAAGCAGGCGTACCCTGTTCCTGGTCTTTGCGTTTGGAAATGTCGCCTACCTGGGTATCCCCGTTTTACAGAATGTGTTTGGCGATGAAATTCTTCCGGTTGCAGCCATTCTTTCGGCGGTTTATGTTTTCTGGCTGCTGACGCTGGGGCTGATACTGGTTGAGGTCCATGGCGACGACCGGTTCCGGCCTGCACAGCT
>CAYMXK010000390.1:0-4660 GCA_964393915.1 uncultured Prolixibacteraceae bacterium | reverse complement strand
AACACCTAAATATTCAGCCAATAATCTTTCGAAGGCCATAATATTTTCACCTTGAACCAAATTGCCGGAGGTCAGCACTTTTTTGACCGACTCCAATGATCCTTCCGGAATGTAAGGTTGTGATAATTTTAACATGGCACGATTAGCATTCTACCAACATTGATTCTTTGATCCATTCGGCAGTTCTAACGATACCTTCATCGATGAGGACTTTCGCATGAAAATCCAGAATTCGATAAGCTTTCTCTACCGATGGAATTCTCAGTTCGATATCGGCCGAGAGAGGTGGTTTGTGCACTATTGTAGAACTGGAATTGAGAACACGGCAAATAGTTTGAGCCAATCCGTAGGTAGTGAGCACCGATTTTGCGTTCCCTATATTGAATGACTCACCTATGGCTACAGGATTTTCGATGCACTTGAGCAACCCGTCAATGAAATCGTCGATATAGCACCACGAACGAATTTGGTTGCCATCTCCATAGATGTTGATGTCGTCGTTGCGGAGTGCTTTATTGATGAAAATCTGCATGGCCCCTTCGCCTGTTTGGCCTTCACCATATACGTTAAACGGTCTCACGCTAACCGTCGGAAGGTTGAACTCTTTGTAATAAGCGTATGATAAATGCTCGGCTGCCAATTTGCTGACGGCGTAGGTCCAGCGGGCTTCTCCGGCACTGCCAACTATAGTGTTGCATTTTTCGGTCGATTTGAAAGCGTGGCTGCCGAACACTTCCGACGTGGAGAAGGTGATGAACCGGTCCTGTATCTTGTTGATCACAGCCGCCTCCAGGGCATTCGCTGTTCCAATCATGTTTACCTTCATGGTCGATGTAGGGCTTTTAATTACGGTATCGATACCTGCAATAGCCGCTGCATGAACCACAATATCGGCACCTTTCATCGATTTGGTCAGCAGTTCGGCATCAAGAACGGAACCCTTAATGATCCTGATGTTTGGGTTTGAAGCCAGTTGAGATTTGGTAAGGGTGTCGCGGTAAAAATTATCATATACGATGATTTGATTGTCATTGACCAATTCTCTGATCAACCTGTTGGAAATGAACCCTGCACCTCCGGTAATAAAAATATTTTTCCCTTTAATCATTGTTAATTTATTAATGGTAAACCACTCTAAAGAATCTGATCTAAATGTAGATGGAAATTATTAACGGGGCGTTAAAGCGAAATTAGAAATGTATTAAAGCAAAATTAGAAAAACATTAAAAAGAGATTAGAGCGAATGCTGATTGGGGAGTAAAACGGCAAGGGTTGATCCTTTACCCAGTTTGGATGTTACTTTGATTTCGCCATTGTGAAGGTGAATAATTTTTTGGGTTAGCGCCAATCCTATACCGTAACCGGCAATAAATTGGGTGTTTTTTCCCCGGTAGAAAGGTTGAAAAATATTGTTGATATCCTCTTGTGGAATCCCGATGCCCTTATCTGAAAAACTTATGGTAATATGTTCTTCATTTGATTCCAGTTTGACCTCCACCGATTTGGAGTCTGAAAACTTGCAGGCATTGTCAATCAGGTTTTGAAACGCAATGGTGAGCAGTTGTTCACTGCCCAAAAAGCTGAGCTGATCGTCATTGTCAGGCAGGGAGCTGAAGTCGATTTTTACATTGAAACTTTTGTTTGAGAGGAGTACTGTATTGCAAACTTCGATTAACAGTTCGTCGATTCGGATGACTTTCTTATAAAATGTTGATTTGTCGAAACTGATCCTCGCCAAATCAAGTAATCCGTTCGACAGTTTGCTTAGTTTTTTGATTTCACACGACAGGCTGAACAACACTTTTTTATAGTATTCATTTTCCCTTTCCTGCATCAGGGTAAAGTCAATCTCGGTTAAAAGTACGGTAAAAGGTGTTCTCAATTCGTGGGCAGCGTTTGATACAAAATCGTGTTGAAGGATAAAGGCATCTTCAATACGTTGCAATACCTGATTGAAGGTTATGGCCAGCTGCGCGATCTCGTCTTTTTGATTGCCTTCATCAACACGTTGACTGAGATTGGAAACGGTGATACTATTCACTTGATTGATTACATTTGAGATGGGCGCCAACGCTTTGCTTGCAAAGAACAAACCAATAACAAAAGTGGCTATTACACTAAATATAAGGCCGAAAACGAGAATTATCTTCAGGTTTTTGATTTTGGCCAATCCGTACTTGTCGAATGCCGATATAATGACCACATAGTTGCGGTCGTTCGAACCGTATAAAATCCCAAGTGCCTCTCTTTTGCCATCATTGAATACAAGCTTTTTTTTTATTTTTATCAGGTTGATGAGGTCAGTATCGGTAAACCGGGGAGCATCAGGAGGATTATGATAAATCAACTCATCATCCTGATTAAAGATATCAATTTGCTCATTAAAGAGCGCCATGGTGTTTTTATCGATAATTTTTAAAAGGGATTCGTCTACTTCATCAACATTCAACAATAAACTAGCGGTGGTATTTGCCCGGTCTTCAAGCCTTGAATAATAATCGGTTTTACGGTAATTTGACGAAAAAAAGAAAATGCCGACAGTGAAAATAAGGACGATTGTAACAACAATTAACGAAAATTGGACCAACAGTTTATTTCGGATATTCATCTTTTATTCATTTAGATCCTTTAACACATAGCCTAGTCCTACCCTGGTATGAATCAGTTTGTTGGGATAGTCTTTGTCGATTTTTTTCCTGAGGTAGTTGATATAAACATCTATGTAGTTCGTGCCGGTGTCAAAGTTTAGCTTCCATATTTTTTCGGCAATTTCTACCCTCGAAATTACTACCCCTTTGTTTCGGGCTAAAAATTCAAGCAGGGTGTATTCTTTTGCTGTAAGTTCAATCTGAACCCCCTTTCTGAAAACCGATTTTTTAGTGGTGTTAATCACCAGATCGTCGATAAAAATCTGGTTGTCTTCAGCCTTTTCGGTTTGTGAAGTGCGGCGTAAAAAAACCTTTACCCGGGCCAGTAGCTCTTTAAAATCGAAAGGTTTCACCATGTAGTCGTCGGCACCCACATCGAACCCGGTTAGTTTGTTTTCGGCCAACGCCATAGCAGTGAGCATGATCACCGGCACATCATTATTATGCATTCTGATCTCTTTACACAATTCATACCCATTGACCAGCGGTAAATTAATATCGATGATCATTAAATCGTAACTGTTTTTTAGGGCAAGGGTTTTACCAATGTAACCATCATAAGCAACATCAACCGTAAAGTCGTGCTCCTCGAATCCGGCCTTTAGCAATTCAGCAAGTCTTATTTCGTCTTCTACAACAAGGATGCGTTTTAATGATCTCATTATTAATGTCTTGTGAAAATATTCCTTGCAAATATACACTAATTATTCGATGCAATTGAGGGGAAACAACCTTGCTGACAAGAAGATACCGAAAAAGTGGTTGGCTTGAATCGGTTGGGGACAACCCCAACAACCCCAACATTTCATTATCTTTGCCGCTTCATTTCAATTATTTATGATTTCGGTAGAAAAATTATCATTGAATTTCGGCGGCTTTGACCTCTTCAGAGATATCAGTTTTCTGATTAACCCCCGCGACCGCATTGGTCTGATAGGAAAAAACGGAGCAGGCAAGACTACTTTGCTCAAAATAATGGCCGGGATGCAATCTCCATCCGAAGGAAGGGTGTCGCTGCCAAAGGAGGTAACCATCGGGTACCTGCCCCAGCAAATGGTGCTTGCCGACCACCGGACCGTTGTCGAAGAAACCAAACTCGCCTTCGAACAGCTCTTAACCCTTCATGCCGAAATAGATGACCTCAACCACCAGATTACGGTGAGGGAAGACTACCACAGCGATGAATACCTGCACCTTCTCGACCTTGTACATGAAAAGAGTGACCGCTACCGCATGCTGGGTGGCGACAATTACGAGGCCGAAATGGAACAAACCCTTATCGGACTCGGTTTCGAGCGCTCTGATTTTAACCGCCAAACTTCCGAATTCAGCGGAGGATGGCGCATGCGTATTGAACTGGCTAAATTGCTACTCAAAAAACCCGACGTATTCCTGCTCGACGAACCCACCAACCACCTTGATATTGAATCGATTCAATGGCTCGAAGATTTCCTGAAGGCTTACCGGGGGGCGGTTATGCTGGTCTCCCACGATAAAGCTTTCCTCGATAATATTACCATCCGGACCATCGAAATATCACTTGGCCGCATTTCCGATCAGAAAATGAACTACTCGGCATTTATCACCTGGAAAAAAGAACAGCGGGAACAAAACCTGGCATCCTACCGCAACCAGCAGAAACTGATTGATGATACAGAGCGGTTTATTGAACGGTTCCGGTACAAAGCATCAAAAGCAGTGCAGGTGCAATCGCGCGTGAAGGCTCTCGACCGCATCGACCGCATCGAAATTGAGGAAGAAGACAATTCTACCCTGAATTTAAGGTTTCCACCATCGCCCAGATCAGGAAATGTAATCCTGGAAGCCCGTGGAATTTCAAAAAGCTATGGCAGCCACCTGGTGCTCAACGACATCGACCTCAGCATTTCCAAAGGGGAACGTATCGCATTCGTAGGCCGCAACGGCGAAGGGAAGACTACGCTGGCCCGGATCATCCTGAACGAACTGGAGTACACCGGAGATTTAAAGCTCGGGCACAATGTCAAAATCGG
>CAYMXK010000389.1:0-4669 GCA_964393915.1 uncultured Prolixibacteraceae bacterium | reverse complement strand
CTTCAGATCAATTGATAACCAGTTTCAGATATTGTTCCATGAAACGGCACAGAAAAAATTCAGTTTTGGACAACGTGCCTTTATTGGAGCCAATATTGTCAGGCGGATTTTTGCAGCACCCGGTTATGATAGCCCTGTATTTCCATTCCATCCCGGCGATTTTGAAAAACACCTTTATATGGGTCCCGATCCGCGCTGGAACAAAAGTACCTATGCCAATGTTTATATAGGAGGAGGAATATTCAGGCATCTTGGGGATTTCTGGACATGGGATGTTGAAGGAAAGCAGTATGTTACGGGATATCTGGCAGGACAAACAGAACTTATCGGTAAAATTTCAAAACCTGTCCATTTCTGGAATGATTCTCTGGCATCTATTAATATTGGTGGGGAGCTGATTAACAGGGTTCCGGATTATTTCCAGAATGAGTATTTCTCTAATAGGATAAAGTGGGAAAACAATTTTGTGAATGAACAGATTATGAATGCTGATTTTACATTTTATTCGCCTCTGCATAAAATTGAGGCTGGTGCACGGTATTCTTTAATAAATAACTTTATATACCATAATATTGAGGGCATTCCGGCTCAAACAAGGGGTGAACAACTTATTTTATCTGCATTTATGAACAAAGAATTTACTTTAGGTAAATTTGGATTGAAAACACAGGTGCTCTGGCAGAAAGCCTCAGCATCTCAATATATACGTCTGCCCGAATTATCAGTTCGGATGGTGCCTTATTATGACATGATTATTTCGAAAGTATTGTACACCCAGATAGGTATGGACGTGCGGTTCAATACTGAATACTATGCTGATGCATATGACCCTGCAACAGGTTTTTTTTACCTGCAGAATGAGAAATCGCTTGGTTCCTATCCGTACATGGATGCTTTTGCTAATCTGAAATTGAAAAGGACAAGAGTCTTTTTTCAGTTTATGAATATCGGCTCTCAATTTTTAAACAAACCATATTTTACTGCCTTAAACCACCCAATGAATAAAATGACTTACAGGCTTGGAGTAGCCTGGTCATTTTACAATTAACACACGAGTATTAATTAAAGAATTTGATTATGTTTTTGAAATACAGAAACATATTGGCCTTGATAATATTGATGTTTGCCATATCGACTTGTGTCGAGCAAACACGGAGTGCCAGTGTGTGGAACAATGGACGGTTTGAGGCGCCCTTGCGTGACCTCAGCGTGATCCGGAAAGAAGGAAACCTCAGAGTAGTGGTGGATTATAACTTTACCAATTACTTTGTTTACAAAGGTAAACCAATGGGTTTCAAGTATGAAATGCTCAGGCAGCTAGCTTCCGACCTGGGGGTTAAACTCGATTTTGTGGTGAGCAATGACCTTGAAGAAACATTCAAGGGATTGGAGACCGGGAGATTTGACCTTGCAGCCAAAAATCTGACCATAACAAAAGAGCGCAGTGAGAGAGTTGATTTTACCCGGCCTTTAATGGAAACAAGACAGGTTTTGGTGCAAAGACGACCATCTTCCGGAAAAAATGTTAACAGCCCGGTTGTTAACAGCCAGCTCGACCTTGCAGGTAAAACCATAACTGTTCAGAAAAGTACCTCTTTTGTAACCCGCCTGCATAACATTGAAGAGGAAATTGGTTCCAAAATTATCGTGGTGGAGGATTCCCTGTCGGGCGTTGAACAGTTGGTTTCCATGGTCGCATCAGGGGAGATAGAATACACGGTAGCTGATGAAAATGTTGCCAGGCTATATGCCCGGCATTACAGCAACCTCGATGTTTCAATTCCTGTCAGTTTCAGTCAAAATATTGCCTGGGCCATCAGAAAGGATGCTGTGAAGCTTAAGGATTTCCTCGATACCTGGTTGGAGGAGTTTCAGGAAACGGAACATTACAGGCAGTTGCAGGTAAAGTACTTTTCGGCTGACCGCAGCATGCAAAGGGCGCAAAACAGTTACCATAGCCTTTCAGAAGGCCGGATATCGCCCTATGATAATATCATACGGCATGAATCTGAATCAAAAGGTTGGGACTGGCGGCTTATCGCTTCTTTAATATACCAGGAGTCACAATTCGATCCTGAAGCAAGTTCGTGGGCAGGTGCATCAGGACTCATGCAGCTTATGCCCGAAACAGCCCTCTCTTTTGGGGTGTTGGATATAACAGATCCGGAACAAAATATCAGGGGAGGCATTAAACTGCTTTCGTGGCTTGACTCCCAACTCAAAAGCGAGATTCCTGACCGGGACGAGCGGTTAAAATTTGTTCTGGCCGCCTATAATGTTGGTCTGGGTCATGTAAAAGATGCCCAGCGACTGGCAATCAAGTATGGAAAAGACCCCTTCAGATGGAAAAATAATGTGGATTATTACCTGCTCAATAAGTCATTGGCAAAATATTATGCCGATCCGGTTGTAAAATGGGGATATGCGCGAGGCCGGGAACCCTATGAATTTGTAGTTTCCGTTTTAAATAACTACGGGCACTATAAAAATGTTATTCCCGAGTAAGGTCAGCCTGTGACAAGATATCGAGGAACTCGGTTAAAATCATCGCTGTAGCGCCCCATATGAATTTACCCTGGAATGGTATTCCCGGAACCTTTAGAATCCCTGATGCGGTTTGAACTTCGGTAAAAGTAACGGTGGGGGTTTTTATATGATTTTTGAGCGGGAAGAACAGTAATTCTTCCACTTCGTGGCAATTAACCGCAAACGCCGGCTTTTGTCCTGTCCAGGCTACAAAAGGATATATCATGAAATTGCTAACGGAAACATATAATGGCGTGAGGCTTCCCAGGACAGTAACTTCATCTGCCGGAAGGCCGATCTCTTCGGTTGTCTCCCGCAGGGCTGTTTCTCTCGGAGATGCATCCATTTTCTCCTGCCTGCCGCCCGGGAAACCGATTTGTCCGGCATGTATTTTCATTAAGGCGGATCTTTTGATCAGACATGTGTAGAGGTCATTTCCATCAGGAAAAAGGAGCAATAACACCCCGCTTTGCATTACTTGCATATTATTGGCAGGCATGTATAAATCTCTTTCCGGTGGCAACATCTTCCGGTGTGAACTTTCGCCCGGCAAACAGTTTTTTAGTAATTCTTCAATTTGTGTACGCCAATGCTTCATACTGTAAATATATAAAATGGAGATGGAAGTCCGGCAGTATTTTTATAGTGATTAGTGAGAAGTAGTGATCAGTCAAACCGCATCGACTTTTCGGGCGATATTTTACTGACAAACCATGCAGGAAAAACCAGCATTATCATCGTTACAGATATTGCCCCGACATTCAGAAAAACAATGTTTGCGATGGAAATATGAACAGGAACCACCTCCATGTAATAGGATGCCGGGTCCAGTTTCAGGATATGCAGGTACTTTTGCAGCACAAGCAACGAAATGCCCAGGATGTTGCCCCAAAGCATTCCCCGGGAAACAAGAAATCCGGAAAGGTATAGAAATATTTTTCTAAGGCTTTTATCGCGGCTGCCCAATGACTTCAATATGCCTATCATTGAACTGCGTTCAAGAATAAGAACCAGTAATGCTGATATCATGTTGAACCCGGCTACCAGAACCATCAGGGCTAAAATTACCCATACATTCATATCGAGAACTGAAAGCCAGTCGAAAATCTGAGGATATTTACGTACGATGGATATTGGACGAAGTGTAGAGCCGGGCATCAGGCTGTAATTGATAATTCTTTCGCGAATCTCATATTCTGTCTCTTCTAGGCGGTTGAAGTTATGCAGGGATATCTCGAATCCGCTTACCCGGGTTGAGTCCCAATTGTTGATATGCTGAATTTGCCGGAGATCCCCCATGATAAAAAGATCGTCGAACTCCTGCAGGCTGGTGTTGTAAATTCCGGCGATCCTGAATTGCCGGATGCGCGGAATCTGCTCATCCTGGTTGATGAAATACATAAAGATGGGATCATCGATTTTCAGCAGGAGCAAATCACTCAGATTGGAGGAGATAAGTACCTCCGGAGATCTTTCCCCGGTTGAAAATTCCGGGACACGGCCTTCGGTGAGATGTTTTGCAAAAAAATCCCAGTTGTAATTCCCGTCGACTCCTTTCAGGACTATTCCCTGAATATACTCATCAGTTTTAATAATACCCGGCTTTGTGGCAAACCGGCTAATCGACCGGATATTTGGAAGCGGATAAAGTTCTTCCAGGAATGGCTGGTTGGCCTGTACCGGTGCCGTTTCATAGGAATAATTGGAATCGTAGTTCACGATCTGAATATGCGATCCAAATCCGATAACCTTGTCCCGGATTTCTTTTTTAAACCCGGTTACAATGGCTACAGAGACAAGCATTACTGATATCCCCAGAGCAATGCCCGCCAAAGCAATCTGGATGATTCTGCGGGAAAGGTGGTTTTTGCTTTCCTTTTCGCTAAATAGTCGACGGGCTATAAACAGCTCTGTATTCATTTAAAGTATCTAAAACAGTCTTCAAAGATATAAAAAAGTAAGGGCTGGCTGCCTGGGAAGATTGATGGGCCACAAAGTTCTGTCAGGCATCGGCATCAGCAGTACCGCGCCGGTTAACAAAAGGCAGGGCCAATAGCGATACCAGGCCCAGCACGATAACCATTAATGTCATTATTCCATGGGCCAGGAAGGCAAAGACAATTCCGTTTTCATAAGGCACTCC
>CAYMXK010000388.1:0-4669 GCA_964393915.1 uncultured Prolixibacteraceae bacterium | reverse complement strand
GTGAGGTTGTGCGAACGCGCAATAATCCGGCCTGAGCAAACCACGACTGCACCTACAGGAATTTCACCCTTGGAAAAGGCCGTTTCAGCTTCCTGAAGTGCTTTTCGCATAAAATATTCATCGCCAAATGGTTCAATCATATAGTTGATTCTTGAATGGAACACCAAATTTAATTCCGGGTTGAAATTGCTAAATTCCTGCTAAATTCTTGCTATTTTCGCAACTTATTCTTAAAAAGGATTTTATGTACAGAACAAATACATGTGGTGAGCTTCGCATGGAACACTGCGGAAAAGAAGTGACACTTGCGGGCTGGGTACAACGGGTACGAGACCTGGGCGCCATGACATTCGTTGACCTGCGCGACCGTTATGGAATTATACAGCTGGTTACCGATGAGAATACCGGTGAGGAGGTGAATAAACAGGTAGGCCAACTTGGCCGTGAATTTGTTATCCAGGTAAAGGGTCAGGTGCGTGAGCGGGCAAGTAAAAACAAGAATATCGCAACAGGAGAAGTCGAGGTGGAGATCAGTTCTGTAAAGGTTTTGAGTGCTTCAGTTGTTCCTCCCTTTACCATACAGAACGATACCGACGGTGGGGATGATCTCCGCATGAAATACCGGTATCTGGATCTGCGTCGTCCCGCCATTCAGCAAAATCTTTTTCTCCGGGCTCAGATGGCACATGTTACCCGTTCCTATCTCGCCGGGCAGGGTTTCATTGAGACGGAAACCCCTGTACTGATAAAATCCACACCTGAAGGGGCCCGCGACTTTGTTGTTCCGTCCCGCATGAATGCAGGTGAATTTTACGCATTGCCGCAGTCTCCGCAGATATTTAAGCAACTTCTTATGGTCGCCGGTTTTGATAAATATTTTCAGATCGTGAAATGCTTTCGTGATGAGGACCTTCGAGCCGATCGTCAGCCTGAATTTACACAGATTGACTGTGAGATGTCTTTCGTCGAGCAGGAGGATGTTCTGAATACTTTTGAAGGTCTTACCTGTCACTTACTTGAGGAAATCAAAGGAGTTAAGGTAGATTCATTCCCCAGGATGCCCTATTCTGTGGCGATGGAGAAATATGGTTCCGATAAACCCGACATTCGTTTTGACATGATGTTGCATAATATTACAGACCGTATGCAGGGTAAAGGATTTCAGGTGTTTGATTCGGCAGAATACATTGGCGGAATTTGTGCCAAAGGATGTGGTGAATATTCACGGAAGCAGATTGACGAACTGACCGAATGGGTAAAAAGACCACAAATAGGTTCCAAAGGATTGGTATACGTCAAGTTAGGTACAGATGGAACTATCCGCTCATCAATTGATAAATTTTTCTCAGCTGAAGAGCTGAAGGAGTTGGCAGATCATCTCGATGCTCAACCCGGCGACCTCCTGTTTATTTTGTCAGGAAGCCCGGAGCAGACCCAAAATGCATTGGGCTTGCTTCGTCTTGAGATGGCTAACCGACTGGGGTTAAGACCAAAAGATACTTTCCGGCCATTGTGGGTAGTTGACTTTCCTCTTCTTGAATGGAACGAGGAGACCCAGAGGTTTTTTGCCATGCACCATCCGTTTACCTCACCTAAGCCTGAGGATATCCCAATGCTTGATACCGATCCGCGGAAAGTCAGGGCCAATGCCTATGACCTTGTTATCAACGGTGTAGAGATTGGCGGTGGGTCTGTCAGAATATTTGATTCGGAGTTACAGGCCAGGATGTTTAAGATTCTGGGATTTTCTCCTGAACAGGCAGAAGCGCAATTTGGTTTCCTGATGAACGCTTTCCGTTTCGGGGCACCACCCCATGCCGGAATTGCCTTCGGTTTTGACAGATTGGTTTCTCTTTTTGCCGGGCTTGACAGCATCAGGGATGTGATTGCATTTCCAAAGAACAACTCTGGACGGGACGTTATGAATGATTCTCCTTCGCCGATTGCTCAGGAACAGTTGGATGAACTTAATTTGTTGATCAATTTGCCAAAGAAAGGATAAAAAAAAAGGGAAGCATCGCTTCCCTTTTTTATATGTTGCAAGATTAAAATTGCTCTTGTTTTTTTCGGGCAGAATAGTTGATGTGAAGGGCTGAGGCTCTGCGCAGTTCTTGTTTAATATCCTGCACAATCTGCATCCTCGTGTATTCATCAACTTTTAGTGAGGTAATCATAAAGGGTACTTCAGCTTCCTGTCTGGCCTGCCTTTCAACGATAATATAGTCAATAATATCGGATACTTCAGCAAACTGATCATTCAGCTGGACACGGGGTTCGGTACCAAATGCACGTTGATACTGTTGGTGCGGAACTCCTACATAGATATAACTTACCAAAGATTTTTTCTCGAGCTTGTTGAGTTCGGTAGCAGATGGCAGTGTCTGCCTTACCATCATGGTGACTTCCCGCATGGTAGTACTTACCATGAAGAAGAAGAGGAGCATAAACACGATATCGGGCAATGATGCAGTCGATATCGGCGGCATTTCGTTTGAACCTTTCTTTTTAAATTTATGCATATTAATTTCCTCCTACCTTTTTGGGTTCAGCTTCAGAAATCCTTTGCGGGAATACCTCACGAACAGCACTTTGTTCTTCGCGGGTAAGACTAGCATAAGGTTTACCAAACTGCGCTCTTGATAATTCTTCTCTAAGCTCATTGATGGCTCCAACCAGTTCGTTTTGGACAGCGATATACATCCCATACTGGGTGCCTAAGTCGTTCTGAAGAGAAATAACTCCTTTGCTTATAGCCATTTCGCCGAAAAATTCAACCTCCTTTAATTCTTTTTCAGGAAGATCTTCCCGGTCAAGTGGATTGGCCATGAACTCCTTTGTTCTTTCCCTTAATTCGCCGAGTTGCATCCATTCACCTTCAACCAGTAGCTGGTTGTCTCTGTTAACGAGAACGATGAATACATTACGCTCTTTGATGGGCGGAGTATCCTGATCAATTTCTTCTATAAAGGGAGGCAGTCTCCTTTCCAAACCGCTGTCAACGTCCATTGTGGTTGTAACCAGGAAAAATATGAGGAGCATGAAGGCAATGTCTGCCAACGATGCTGCGGGTATTTCAGGTATTTTCTTTGCCATAATTATATGTTTTTCCTGTTATTAGAACCACAGATATAAATTACTTGAATATCTGTGATATTGAAGACCAAAGAATAGAAACAATCGCAAGGCCGAACAGTAAATAGGTTGCAATCAGTCCGGTATCAACCATTTTTGCAATATTTGGCGTCAATGTTCCATCAGCAATGAATCTGTCAACACCAATAAACTGAGGCATTACATCTGAAGCCAAAGAATAGGCTACAACTGCCAGTACTGCAACGGCAGCAAGGGAGATCAGTCCCTTTTTGGCTGCACCAATATCTGAAACCATCTGAAATATCCCTGAGAGCAAGGCGATTCCGGCGCCTAAAGCCAGGAGAATGTAAGACCATACAAGATTGGTGTTGATCCAACCTCCCATTACCGGATCCGCTTTGTTTTCACTGATGTTCACCATCATGGAGACAATCAGCACCGCAGATACAGCAAGGATGACCCACATTAAAATTGTTAATAATCGTGATAACTTAGTCATAAAGCCAATTATTTTTTAAGATTGTGTTTTACCAAAAGGTCGAGCAGGGAAATAGAAGCATCTTCCATGTTATTGACGATAGCGTCAATTTTGGCCACACAATAGTTGTAGAAAATCTGAAGAATAATAGCTACGATCAAACCTGTTACGGTAGTGATAAGAGCAACCTTGATACCACCGGCAACGAGTGAGGGAGAAATGTCACCGGCAATTTCAATTGCATCGAAAGCGGCAATCATACCAATAACTGTTCCCATGAAGCCAAGCATAGGTGCAAGAGCAATGAAGAGTGCAATCCAGCTTAAACCCCTTTCCAGCAAACCAGCCTGAACACCACCGTACGAAATAATTGACTTTTCAACAACTTCGATACCGTGATCAAACCTGTCGAGGCCCTGGTAGAAAATACTGGCAACCGGACCGCGGGTGCCGCGGCATACTTCTTTGGCTGCTTCAATTCCACCGCTTTCAAGTGCTTCTTCAACCTTTGCCAGAAGCTTTTTAGTGTTGGTGGTTGAAAGATTCAGGTATAGTACTCTTTCAATTGAAAAAGCCAAACCCAGAATAAGGGTAATCAAAACAAATGACATGAAAGTTGGTCCACCTTCAATAAACTTTTGTTTTAACTGGCTGTGAAGTGATTGTCCCTGTTCAGCAGCGGCAGCAGCAGCTTCCTGTGCATCAACGGATACATCAACCTGAGCAGCGGCTTGCCCAGCTTCCTGAGCAACAACAATGTTTGATGCTCCAAATGCAAGCATCCCGAAAACTGCAAGTAACGCAAATAATCTTTTCATAATTGCTTTAAATTTAATTAATAATCTCCTTGAATTTATTCAGAATTTATTTTTCTCCAAAATTATAACATCAAATACATTATTCAAGCCTTGAGACAATCTTTTTCAAAGTTTTCTCAATAAAACTAGAATTTGGCTTAAAGATTTAATCAAAACGGGCAATAACCCGCAGTAACTCCAGAACATTAAATG
This sequence comes from uncultured Prolixibacteraceae bacterium, assembly GCA_964393915.1. Taxonomy (GTDB): domain Bacteria; phylum Bacteroidota; class Bacteroidia; order Bacteroidales; family Prolixibacteraceae; genus UBA1413. The sequence continues at coordinate 88 of CAYMXK010000388.1, read as the reverse complement.
CGGAGAGGGGGGGATTCGAACCCCCGGTACCCTTTTGAGGTACACACGCTTTCCAGGCGTGCCAGTTAAACCACTCCTGCACCTATCC
>CAYMXK010000387.1:0-4678 GCA_964393915.1 uncultured Prolixibacteraceae bacterium | reverse complement strand
CTCGCAAATTTTATCACAAATTATCACAAACTAATAGATAAAATTGGTGAAAATTTGTGCATTAATAAGTGGAAATTTGTGGACTACCTTTCCAGTCATCCCGGGGGGCTTACCCCGAGGGACCGTTTTGTCATCCCGGGGGCGAAGCTCGCAGGGATCGTTTTGCGGATTAAAAAGGAAAATCTCTGTAATATTTCATGAAGATAATGGTTTCCGACCGCATTTTTGTTTTTACAAAGTTCTTCATTTCCTGATCCATTAATTCGCCCAGGCCATGAAGCAATCCCTTGTCACTCATTGACTCCAGCAAGTCTATGCATTTTTGCAAATACTCGGCGAACGGCATTCCCATGCGCATTTCTACCATCTTTTTATTTATGGGTGTTTGTTTGTGCATAAAAAACCAGCAGTCGAAAATATCCCGGTTGGTTATTGCATTTCTGTCCATAAGAGCACAAAGCTTATGTGCAAACATATCGGGCAGCACCATCACCTTCATAGTTATGCCCAGCAGATTCTTTATTTCATAACGGTTTTCAAAATTCCTGTTTGAAATTTCCACTTTTAATTTACGCTCGCCAAAACCATAATCCAGGACCAAAACAGGGCCAAAGAACTTTTTAGCTTCATCCGTTATTTTACCATATCGCAGGAGTATGCTCCGCACCTTCGAAAAAACCTGATCCTCCTTTTCAGGGTTAATTAAATTAAAATCCAAATCCACCGATATTCTGGGCAGGTCGTAAAAAAAGAGCAATGCAGTGCCCCCTTTAAATCCAAGCCAGTTAGACAACTCTACGTCGGAATAAATATCCTTCAGAATTTGCACCAGTAAAAACTTATGCCGGTTAATATCAATCATTTTCAAATAGTTTCGTTACCCTACGGATCATTGTATTTGATTGATAGTGGGGTAACAATTTAAAAACCAATTCTTTATTTAATGGGTTCAGATTATCAAAATAATATAACGGATTCAGGTATAGCAAATCCAGAAATGCCCTTTCAGGTGTTGCAATATTAATTTGATTTTCGTTTCTGATTATACCCGCCGTGTTAATCAGCAAGACATCTTTGATTTTTCTGAACAAGTAGGTTTGACCTTCAATTTCAATGCTTCGGCTAAGGCTGCAAACAACTGTTATCCGCGAATCAAATTGGAATATTATTCCAGACCTCTGCAAAACATACTCAAGCGATATGTAACATGGAGTATACAGTGAACAAGCCAGCTCTTCAGGATTATAGTCTGGCTTTGTGTAAATGCCTTTCCTCGGATTTCGCAGTTTTCCGGTTTTTACATGATAATTCAGCTTTTTGTTGAGCGATTGAAAATTGGTTTCACCGGTAAGCATAGCGACATCTCTCAAGCGAAATACCGTCCGTTTATCGGTAAAAATCGACAGTATTAAATCCGTTTTATTATTTCGTGAACCCAACATACCAATAATTCGTATTTTCAGTTCACAAATATAATATTAAATCTTAACTATCTTGCCTTTTATCGCAGGAATATGGGGTTAATTTATCCACAAATTTCCACAAATATTTTTGCCCACAGATTACTCAGAAACACCCTGATAATATCTTTATTCAGCGTTCATCTGTGTTCTCTGTGGGCAATAATTTTCAAATATAAATTCGTGAAAATTCGTGCTTCAATAAGTGAAAATTTGTGGACCCCCTGTCATCCCGAGGGCTTGCCCCGAGGGATCGTTTTAATAATTCTTCACCGCCTCTCCCTTGTAAAGCAAATTAAACTGATTTATCGCAAATGCATCAGTCATACCGGCAATAAAGTCGGTTATCGTTCTCAGAAGTACCGTTTTATATTGGTTATCGTCGATCGATTTGTTAAGTTCATCAATCTTTTCTCTGAAATGCCCCGAAATGGTGCGGGGTGAATGTTTCCTTCTAACCTCTTTGTTATACAGTGAATCGCCAAGATAATTATTGAAAAATGTGTTTAGCGTGGCGTCAGGGAGCTGCTTCGGATTACTAAGGTAGGCGAAAATGATCTTTCTTAATATATAGGTAGATTTACCATCCATCGACTGGGTAAGATGTGAGTTTAAAATCCTCTTATACAGGTATTTCTGAAATAAATCATCACATTTTTGAAAATCTGTATCAAAGCTGATCAGTTTGTATATAACCTCTTTGTCAATATCTGACTTTGCAGCATAAAAATCATCGGCTTTTCTAATCCTAAAAGGTTTGATCAGCAGTTTGTTTAAACTGTCTCTTGAAGTTTCAATTAAATGGGTGCAATAAAATTTAATAATAAATCCCGACAGGTTATGCAGGACATAGTTTTGATACCCGGGTGAATTTACCATTTTCAACCTATTGAGGTCTGCGGCGCTTAAATGAGCAGCAAAATTAACTCTTATAAATTCAATGAGCTCTTCAACGTCAATTATACCTGCGAGTAGGCCATCCTCAATATCATGGTACCGTTGTGCAATCTCCTCGGCAAGGCGCACGATTAAGGCTTCCAATGTCCACGAATGTGGATAAATCGATGCACTAAACGGCTTATAATGATCCAGTGAGAATTTAACTTCTGAGTTGTTAACGCACTCTTTAATTATGGGTTGGTATGTGCACTTCCCACTCACATTATTCCTGCAAGGATTATATTCCAGTTTACTGTGGTGCAATATTCCCCATCTGGTAAAATCCGTAAGGTTGAGTCCCTTGAAATCAGGTCTGATTTTTTCCAGTGATGAAACAACTTTCACTCCCTGCCAGTTGTGCTTAAATCCTTTGTCAGCGTCCATTCCGATAGTAAAATCTTTAAATCCATCGCAATTGTTTGTCATCAGGTTAAGTGTTCTCTCCCCGACATGGCCGAAAGGTGTATGCCCAACATCGTGGGCCAGTGCAATTGCTTCGGCGATGGTTTCATTCAGAGAAAAACACTTTGCAATTGTCTGGGATATTTGGGAAACTATCAGGGTGTGGGTCAGGCGGTTCCTGATGTGGTCATCAAAACCGGCAATAAAAACCTGCGTTTTCCCCTGGAGCCGCCTGAATTCCTTGCTATACAGGATCCTATCCCTGTCTTTGACAAATTTTGTCCTGAAAGAGTTGTCTTCATTTTCAAGAAATTGCCTGGTGGCATACTCCTGTTTAGCGGCTAAAACTGAAAAGTTTTGATTCATGTAAAAAAGGTTTAACTTGTTGAAGATGTTGATTTTCAATAAAAAAAATCCAAAAATAACATTTATTTTGATAACCAGTATGGTTAAAAAAAACTTTTCTGTCCACGTTTTGTCTATATGTTTTAATATAATAATTATTATCTTTGCATTTCCATTTAGGCTCTTTTGTGTGAGGGGACATTTTTCGACCAAAGGGGTTTTTGATTGGGGAGCTTTTCAGCTCCCCTTTTTCTTTGCCTCTGGTACACTCCGGACTCTGGATCCCGGACTCCGGGTTGAAACCCGGAGTTATTGCAGGGAAACTCCTCCGGAGTTACCCCGATTGAATCGGGGGTACTATTCGTGCATTCGTGGCTAACTTTTTCTGTCATCCCGAACGAAGTGAGGGAACTTAGGGAACCGTCCCCGATTGAATCGGGGACTGAATTTTACCATATATACAGTGGCCAATACACCTGCCAGCAATAAAAACACCCACCATCCCACAACCGGATACAGAAAGATGATGGCAAACGAAACCAGCAATTGCAATACAAAGTAGACCACCGATACCACCCTGTGCGGAACTTGCCACTCGTTGGCCAGGATCTGATAAAAATGAAGCCGGTGGGCTTTGAAGATATTCTGCCGCAGCCACAGCCGGTGCAGGATGGTAAGCACTGAATCGACCCCATAGACCAGCATAAAGCCGATCCAGATGAGGCTTTGCGTCTCGATCATCAGCATCAGCATCAGGGTAACTACCCAGAAGGCTATGCTCACACTGCCCACGTCGCCGGCAAAACAGCGTGCCTGCTTCCTGAAATTAAAGAAGAGGAAGACGGCAGAGGCGACCATGGGGTACCAGACGAGGCCGGGATGTACAAACCGGACTACCTCCAGATTGACGTACTGCAATCCGGCCAGTACTGCCAGACTGTACAACCCGGTGATACCGTTTATGCCGTCCATGAAGTTCCAGGCATTGATAATACCCACGAAAAGGATATATCCCAGCACCACGGCCCACCACTGAAACTGGCCAAAAACTCCGGCCATACCGAAAACCAGTGTCATGGCTGCCAGGTGAAAAACCATCCGCACAACGGGGGTTGTCACTTTCACATCGTCGTAAAAGCTGATAAGGGCTATAAGTGTTAAACCGCCAAAAAAGAGCCAGTGTGCCGTTTCCCGGTTGAACAGCACAAAAACCAGTGCCGCCATCCAGTACACCACTCCCCCGCCCCGCAGGGTTACAAAGGAGTGTGAACTCCGGTGGTTGGGCTTGTCAACAATATTGTAGCGGCCTGCAATTTTAAAATAGTGCAGCATGCCTGCAAAAAGCGCCGGGGTCAAAACAAAATATTCCATAGTTCTTTTTTTTTCCGCGAATTACACGTGTGCGAAAAGGTTTCCTGCTTTCGCAGGAATTCTATTTTTTTAGCCACGAATTACACGAAAAAACACGAAACCCCGATTCAATCGGGGGTATTATTCGTGCATTCGTGGCTAACTTTTTCTGTCATCCCGAA
>CAYMXK010000386.1:0-4680 GCA_964393915.1 uncultured Prolixibacteraceae bacterium | reverse complement strand
ATTTCCTGCTGCTCTTTCTGATGTTTGTATCCTCGGTCTTATCTGTTTTCCTGCTACCTGCATCATCAACCGAAGCATTAATCGTATCGGCCATACCTGCAACACTATTGATTGCCAACTTGTTGCTATCTTTAAATAGGAGATTCTGGGGTGAACTGATTATTTATCTTTTAGCGGGATTTAATGTGGCCCAGTTGTTTTTCTAAGACTATTTTTCAACTACAATAAATATATCCTCATCTGGTTTTGACATTAAAAACTGCTCACGGGCATATTTCTCGAGGTTTTCCTGTCCCGAACGCAATTCTTCAATCTTTTGGTTATCTGATTCAATTTTTTCCTGGTAATACTCTTTCTGGGCTTTCAAGGCCGATAGCCGTTTCTTGTTTTTCCGGTGTGCCATCAAATTGTTTTCATCAAAAAACAAAATCCACAACAGGAAAATCATTCCTGCAATAAAGTATTTATTTTTCAGCAATCTGACCAACCTGCTTTCCCTTTTTTTATTTTCCATGATTGTCTCTGATATTGATGGCTAAACTAAGAAAAAAAGCGGGAGATTTTATTTATTTATCTCCCGCTTTATCAACAATCCACGGTTCATTCCCTATCGGGCGAAAAATTCGGATAAGTGTATTGGTGTGGCGGATTGAAATTTTCCTTGATGGTTCGGATATTCACCCACCGCAATAAGTTGAAAACCGATCCTGCCTTGTCATTGGTTCCCGATCCACGCGCACCTCCAAAAGGTTGCTGCCCTACGACAGCTCCGGTTGGTTTGTCATTGATATAGAAGTTTCCGGCCGCATTCTCCAGCGCCCGGGTGTATTTTTCGATGTTGTAGCGATTCTGTGAAAAGATGGCACCGGTGAGGGCATACATCGAAGTACCGTCGAGAATTTCCAGCGTCTCGTCCAGTTTATGGTCATCATAAACATAAACTGTAAGCACAGGTCCGAAAAGTTCTTCTTCCATGGTAATATACCTGGCATCATATGCCTGTATAACAGTAGGTTCAATAAAATATCCCACAGACTTGTCATAATTACCCCCAAAAATCACATCGGCACCGGCATCGGTTCTGGCCCGGTCAATAAATCCGGTCAGCTTATTGAAGGAACTTTCATCAATTACGGCATTGTAAAAGTTGGTAAAATCTTCGGGAGGCCCCATCCTGACTGTAGCCAGCTCACTGCCCAGCATCTCCCTGACTTCCGGCCAGATGCTTGCCGGAACATAAGCTCTAGATGCGGCTGAACATTTTTGCCCCTGATACTCAAATGCCCCGCGGACCATGGCAATCACCAGTGCCCTTTTATCGGCAGTAGCATCAGCAAAAATAAAGTCTTTGCCACCCGTTTCCCCCACAATCCGGGGATAGGATTTGTACTTGTAGATATTTTCGCCAATCCGTTTCCACACCGATTGAAACACGCCTGTGGATCCGGTAAAGTGAATGCCAGCAAAATCAGGGTGCCCCATAACGGTTTCTGCACCTATTGGTCCGGAAACAAAAACAAGGTTAATAACGCCATCAGGCAGCCCTGCCTCGCGGAACAGGTCCATAATAACACCGGCCGAATAGACCGCTGTTTTTGATGGTTTCCAAACCACCACATTGCCCATTAAGGCCGGTGCCGCAGGCAGATTTCCAGCTATGGAAGTAAAGTTAAAAGGGGTAAGGGCATAGACGAAGCCCTCGAGGGGGCGGTACTCGTTGTAGTTCCATATTCCCCGTGAAGACTCGGGCTGCATGCTGTAGATCCGTGTCATTTCGCGCACACCAAAACGAAAGAAATCGGCCAGTTCGCAGGCAGCATCAATTTCGGCCTGGTAGGCATTCTTCGACTGGCCAAGCATAGTTGCCGCATTCAGTTTAGCCCGGTAAGGGCCGGCCAACAGATCGGCTGCCTTCAGGAAAATGGATGCCCGGTGTTCCCATGAAAGGGAGGCCCATTCTTTTCTTGCTGCTAATGCCGCATCAATGGCCAGCTGAACGTGTCCAGCATCGCCCTGATGGTAGTGGCCTAAGGTATGTTTTATTTCGTGGGGAGGGAACATCCTCTCAAGTTTTCCCGACTTTACCTCTTTGCCTCCGATAATCATCGGTAGTTCCACTTCCCTACCCCTCATTTCGCGAAGGGTTGCCTGCAGCTCAATGCGCTCGGGAGTGCCCGGAGCATAGCTCAGAATCGGCTCATTTACCGCCGTGGGCACATTAAAGAATCCTTTAGTCATAGTTATATATTTTTAAAAATTTCAATCCGGACTGCAAAATTAAACCAAGTCAGGCAATTAAAGAATAACAAATATCAGGTTAAACATCCCGACATATACAATATATCTGTCTTTACACCTGAAACTTAATCCGATTGATGACTTTTATCAGTATTTATTGTCACACCCTGAAAGAGATATGCCGGTGAGGCACTGAGATCCTCCTGTAATTTTTTGTTGCGCGCTGCAGATCATTAACTAATTCGTTTATTTTTACAGTGCTTTTTGGTCACAAACTTATCTGACTTATACAAACGCCTATATTTATAACTGATTAAGAAAAACACGGTAATTGAAATCGATAATTCAGGAAAGAAAATCTGAGGAAGAAAGTATACTATTACATTTAAAAATAATTTCCCTAGCTGGATTGCTCATCTCTTTATTTGTTTTAGCATACAAACAAATCTTCAGGCCCGACATTGAAAACCTCATAGCCGATAGCGCCACCGTGCTGATGTTTGCAGGTTCTTTGTTCAGCTCACTGAATAAAAGGATCAACTTGTCTTTAAACATGGTATTTTTTATTCCCATCCTGGTTTATCTTTACTACCTGGCCGAATTCAGCAACAGCGAACCACCTGCCGACACCATTTATTTCACCCTGTGGTGGTGCATCGGCGGAATTTTTACACTTGCCGGTTTTTCGAAGATTGATTTCCGGTTTGCACTCTTTGTGGTGGCCGGATTGGTAACCCAGGTATTCCACATAGCAGAAGCCGAAAGAACCAGTTTATATTTTTCACTTAACCAGCAATGGGTATTCAACCCGGCACTGATTTTCCTGTTTACTTCATTGGTTGTGACGCTTTTCAGGATGAGATCCGACAGCCGTGTGGAAACACTGATGGATAAGCAGAAAACCTTTGAACGGCAGACGCAGGACACCTTCCAGTCGATAAAACAGCCGGTCGCACATATAAATGCCGAACGGGATCAAAAGGGGAATATCATTCGTCTGGAGGTTGAAAAAGTCAACCATGCATTTGAATCACAGTTTAAAATTTCCATGCCAGAGGTCCAAGGGCAGGAAGTCAACTATATTTTCAGATATATTTTCAGAAATGACACCAACTGGAATGACCTGTTAATTATTCACCCCCGTCAGGAAAGCGAAATATATTCTCCTCACCTCGACCGCTGGTTCAAAATCCATCTGATTTGGTTTAACCCATCGACATGCATCTCTATTTTTTTAGATATTACCAGGGAAATGCAGAATATCAAACTTTTAAAGGAAACGAGTGCGCGTCACCTTGCTCTTTTAGAAGCCATTCCCGACATATTTTTCGTGATCGACAGTGATGGAACTTACGAGGATATTGTTTTTAAAGGACAGGCAGAACTTCATATGGAAGCGGGTGAAGTTATAGGCAGCACCATATTTGATGTGGGGTTTCCTGAGAATATGGCGATTAAGATACATGAATGTATCAGACGTGCGATTAAAAATGACAGCATTGAAACCATCGAGTACTCCCTTGAAGTGAATAATGCCATGCTGCTTTTTGAAATGCGGCTTGCCCGGCTGAACGATAATGCCGTAGTATCGATTGCCAGGGATATAACCAGGCGAAAAATGGCAGAATTTGAACTTGAGCGTGCCAAAATAAAAGCCGAAGAGGCAGTTGCACTGAAATCCAGGTTTCTCGCCAACCTCTCCCACGATATCAGAACCCCGATGGGTATTATTATAGGTCTCTCCAAACTGCTGGCAGAGCCTGGTCTTTCGGAAACGGAAAGGGAGGATTTCATCCAGGACATATCAAAACAGGGACAACAGTTGTTCAGGATGATCGACAACACCATTCATCTTTCGAAGATTGAAACCAACACACTTGAGATGAATTTCGCCTGGTGCAACATCCACCAGCTATTGCGTGAAATTTACAACCAGTATTACCCGATGCTGCCCGAACGCAGTCATCTTCAGCTAAAAATGGTAACCGGGCTGATGCACGAAGAGGCAGGATTCGATACCGATCCGGTATTATTGAAAGAAATTATTCAGGAACTGGTCGACAATGCCATAAAATTTACTCAGGAAGGAATAATTCAGTTCGGGTACCGTCATAAAAGTGCGAACAGTGTTGAATTCTTCGTGGAAGACACCGGTCCGGGCATACCCGACAGTGAAAAAGAGAATATCTTCCTGAGGTTTTATGTGATTGAAAAAGACCGGCAAGCACAAAAAAGCGGACCGGGAATTGGACTTCCGGTGGCCCAGCATTTCGTTGCCCTCCTTGGAGGAGAACTAAGGGTAGAGAGCCAGCCGGGCAAAGGTTCCAGGTTCTGGTTTGAACTGCCATTGCTCAATTCGCGTGGGTTTATGCGGGTGGTTAGCTGACCGGAGACCGCAGAAAAAAGACGGTGCGACGGTGAAATGAAACCATTGCCGTTTTA
>CAYMXK010000385.1:0-4685 GCA_964393915.1 uncultured Prolixibacteraceae bacterium | reverse complement strand
TTGTCCAATCAATATGGCAATGGAACGGTGTACTGGGGAAAAACCCTGCAGGAGGTGCTTCAGGAGCTGAAAATCCGTCCCGATTTTGAAGTAACAGGAATCGACAACTGCGACAGGCAAATTGACTATATCCATCGTCAGACGGAAACGGAAGAGATTTATTTCGTTTCCAACAGCAGCGAATCAGTGCAGCACTTTACCGCAGTTTTCAGGGTGGATGGCAGCATGTTGCCCGAAATCTGGGATGCTGAAACAGGATTGGTTCAGCGGAAGGTGGAATACACAAAAACAGAAAGCGGGATAAGCATCGAATTGATAATGGACCCGCTGGCTTCAAGGTTCGTTTTATTCAGGCAGAAATCAACGGGGAAAAATGATGCCGGGTTGAATTACGACTTGCAATTTGGTTTTCATAAAGGGAAAAGGACATCTGAGCCCATTGATCTCACTGCGAATTGGGAAGTCAGTTTCGATAAGGGTTGGGGTGGCCCGGCATCCTACAGCATGGACAAGCTCACGAGCTGGTCTGACGTGGAGGAGGATGGGGTAAAATATTACTCCGGAACAGCCACCTATACCCGTGATTTTCCGGTTGGGGAAGATGCCCTGGCCAAAGGGACAGAAGCGTTTGTGGTGTTTGAGGATATCCAGGAGATGGCGCGAGTATCCGTCAATGGCCATGATTGTGGCATTGTGTGGCTGCCGCCATATAAAGCCAATATAACACCCTCGCTGAAAGCGGGAAACAACACCATCACGGTTCAGGTCTTAAACACCTGGAACAACCGGATAGTGGGGGATTTGAGAAATCCCGACGAGACACAATACACCAGCACGAACGTCAAAACCAGCAGGTTCAGGGCAAACGGCCCCTTGCTGAAATCTGGTTTGCTGGGTAAGGCAGAAATCGCATTCATAAATAATAAATAATAAATAATAAATAATAGATGAAAATGTTACCTGGAATATTTAATGATGTGATAGGGCCGGTGATGCGCGGGCCTTCCAGCTCACATACAGCCGCTTCGTGGCGGATTGCCAGGATTGGCCTGGATATTTTAAACCAACCCCTGGAGAAGGCGCTGATTGAGTTTGACAAAGACGGTGCCTGGGCCCCGAATTTCCGGGAACAGGGAACAACGATGGGAATTGACGGCGGACTTCTGGGACTTGATATTACAGATGAAAGAATGAAGGTGGCTGAGAGTTACGCCCGGAAAAAGGGAATTTCAATCGAATACCAGATCAGCTCTTTCCCAACCAGCCACGCCAACACTGTTCGACTCACCCTTTGGGGGACTTCACAAAAAAAGATTCAGATAATTGCAGTCTCGCTGGGAGGGGGCTCCTTTGAGATCAGATCTGTGGAGGGATTTACGGTACAGTTAAGCGGCGACCTCTACGGAATAATGATATTCACAAAAAGCAAACCTGATATATCCGGGGAGCTCAAAGCCATAATTCCTGCTGAGATTGAGTTTTCATCAGAACAAAATGGAGAGGTGATCAAGTATGAATTGAAATCGTCGTACCCATTTTCTTCTGAGCTGCTAACTCAGTTGCAAAACCATCCTGTGATTGACGAAATAGCGGTCATTAATCCGATAATGCCCGTAATTGCAGGCCGGCAGACCGATATGCCCTTTACCACAATCAGGTCGCTGACAGATTATGCCGAAGAAAAGGGATTGGATTTGGGAGATTTGGGTCTGATATACGAGAAATGCATCAGTGGAATTTCTGAAGATGAGTTAATTGGAAAAATGAAGGAGATTATTCGGATCATTCATAATAGTATTGATACCGGATTAAAAGGAACACATTATGAAGACCGGATTTTGCAGCAGCAGTCGCACCTGATTGTAAAGGCTGAAAAGGAAGGTAAAATAAAGAATTCTGTTGTTAACCGGATCATCGCGAATGTTTCGGCGCTGATGGAATCAAAAAGTGCGATGGAAGTAGTAGTTGCTGTGCCTACTGCGGGCTCCTGCGGAACAGTTGGAGGATCATTGCGGGCATTTTACGAGAATATAGGCTCTTCCGAAGAGGAATTAATCAAAGCCTATTTTGCAGCGGGTATTGTAGGCGCTTATTTCGCACAGGGGCCTGGTTTTTCGGCCGAAGAACATGGCTGTCAGGTGGAATGCGGAGCATCTGCCGGTATGGCCGCGGCTGCAATGGTCCAATTGATGGGTGGAACGGCCAGACAAGCTGTGGGAGCGGCATCCATGGCTATTCAGAATATGATTGGGCTGGTGTGTGACCCGGTAGCCGACCGTGTGGAAGTACCCTGCCTTGGTAAAAATATCAGCGCTGCCGTCAATGCATTGTCATCAGCCACCATGGCAGTTTCCGGCTATAACCCGGTAATTCCGCTTGATCAGGTAATCCAGACCGTTTCGAGGGTGAGTAAAACAATGCCAAGTTGTAATAAATGCACAGGGCATGGCGGACTGGCAATAACAGAAACTGCTTTGAATTTAAAAAATATGCTGAAGGAAGTATCCGCTTTGGAGAATCTGAAAAATTCAGGTCTTCATCATGGATAACCGTAAGAAGTCGGTATAAAGAACATACGTTAGTAATTAATTTTAAAATGAATAATATGTTTAGCAAGAAAACGTACACTGAGAGAAGAAAAATTTTAAAGGAAAAAGTGGGCAAAGGATTAATTCTGTTCTTTGGAAATGATGAGTCGTCAATGAATTATACTGATAATACCTATCATTTCAGGCAGGACAGCAATTTTCTCTACTATTTTGGCATTCAGCATCCCGGACTGGCTGCAATTATAGACATTGAAAATGACAAGGAGATAATCTTTGGTGATGATTATACCATTGACGATATCGTTTTCATGGGGCCAAAACCAACGATTGCTGAAAGGGCAGGACTTTGCGGAGTAGCCCATGTGCTGCCTGCATCTAAACTTGGGGAAGAGCTTGACCGGTTCAGGAAAAATGGGACACAAATTCATTTTTTGCCGCTATACCGTCCTGAAGCCAAAATCAGATTACATGAATTGCTTGGGATAGCACCCAGGGATGTTTCCAGTACTTTTTCAGTAGATCTGGTGAAAGCAATTGTCAGTCAGCGCGAAATTAAAACGGAAGAAGAAATTGCCCAGCTGAACCAGGCGGTGGATGTCACAGTAGATATGCATGTGGCTGCCATGAGGTTTACAAAACCCGGTATGACCGAGGCGCAGGTTGCCGCGGAAATACAGAGAATTGCCCTTGCAGCCGGTGGAAATATTTCGTTCCCTGTCATTGCCACAAAAAATGGACAAACACTTCACAATCATTACCATGGGAATATTCTGAAGGAAGGAGACCTGTTCCTGATCGATGCGGGCTTTGAAAATGAGATGTGCTATGCCGGCGATTTATCGAGTACCATTCCTGTGAGCAAGAAGTTTACTCCGGTTCAAAGGGAGATTTACCAGCTGACGCTTGATTCACATCAGGCAGCCATAGACGCAGCCCAACTGAACAAACCATTCAAAAATGTGCATATTGCTGCATCGAAAACAATTTTTGAGGGATTAAAAGCGATGGGCCTCACAAAAGGCAATGCAGACGATGCCTTTGAGGCGGGTGCCCACGCGTTGTTCTTTCCCTGCGGAACCGGGCACATGATGGGATTGGATGTACACGATATGGAAGACCTGGGTGAAGTATGGGTTGGTTACGAAGGAAAGCCTAAAAGCACACAGTTCGGGCTTAAATCATTGCGACTGGCAAAACCCCTGCAACCGGGACATGTTTTCACCATTGAACCTGGAATCTATTTTATTCCGGAGTTAATGGACCTGTGGAGAAGTCAGAATAAGTTCAATGAGTTTATAAACTGGGAGGCAGTTAACAAGTACCGCGATTTTGGCGGGATACGAAATGAAGAAGATTTTGTGATGACTGAAAACGGACTGCAGTTATTGGGCAAACCAAAACCCAAAACAGTAGAGGAGATTGAGGCCATCCGCAATGAGTTTGCTTAGCACTTAGCTTTGCGTCCTTTGCGCATCCTTTGCGCCTTTGCGGTTAAGGGACTTTTCAGACACCCTACTTGAGCTTGCTGATTTCTGAAAAAAGATTGGTATTTTTACCAATCTTTTTTTTTCAAAAAAAGTTTCTTTATTTGTATTTGTCTGGCTAAAACTTATACTAAAACTTTTGGGAGTAGCTAATCGAAATATTGAACAGGAGCTTGTCAGGCAATTCAAAGCAGGCAATGAAATGGCCTTTGAATTGATTTTTCACGGGACAAAGGGTAAATTAAAAGGGTTCCTTTTAAAAGTATTACCCCGTGGTGAAGATGCCGAAAGTGTTATGCAGGAAATCTACCTGAAACTCTGGTCAAGCAGAGAATCAATAAACGCAGACAAAAATTTTGAAACCTATTTGTATGCCATAGCCAGAAATCTGGTGATTGATGTCATGCGAAAAAGATTTCATAAGCAAAAATACCTCGAAGCATTGTGCAAACATATAAAAGAAGCAAACGAAAACTCCCCTGACGCTCTCGATACAGTTGAATACTCAGAGTTGGAACGAAAAATTTTTGAACTGATAGAAAAGTTGCCCCCCAAAAGGCAGGCTATATTGAGGCTCAATAAAATCGAAGGACTATCATACAAAGAAATTGCAAAGAGGCTAAACATCTCCGAAAATACTGTCGATACGCAA
>CAYMXK010000384.1:0-4696 GCA_964393915.1 uncultured Prolixibacteraceae bacterium | reverse complement strand
GGTTTCTGGTGGCCTCCTTTGCTTTTTACCTCTTCTTTTCCATAATGAATATTTATCAGGGCCGCGTTTTAAGCGAAGGACTGGTCTATAACTTAATGCTCTTCCCGGGAGTCCTGTTGATTTTTTATCCTTCGGCATTCGGCATACAAAATGATGAAGATTCGAGGATGCTGGAAATTCTGTTTGGAATACCCAACTACCGTTACAAGGTATGGCTGGTAAGGCTCATGATGATCTTTGTACTGGTATTTCTTATTCTGATAATATATGGGTATGTTTCTTCCATTCTTCTGTATACGGTCAACCCGCTGGAGCAGGCCTATCATTTAATGTTCCCTGTCGGATTTCTGGGAGCTTTGGCCTTCATGTTTTCCACGCTCATCAAGAATGGCAACGGAACGGCGGTGATTATGATTCTGATCGGTGTCGGACTGCTGATCCTCGGTGATCCGCTTGAGCGTTCACAATGGAATATTTTCCTAAATCCGCTTGAATTGCCCGATAATTTTAATGCAGTAATCTGGGATGGAATCGTAACACGCAACAGAATTTTTCTGGGAGTAGGCATGATTGTATTCCTGCTGTATGGCCTATTCAACCTGCAGAACAGAGAGAAGTTCGTATAGCCCGGGCAGAACTCTGTTTCAGCAGGCATTGAGCAACATTTGTGTGCCGGTCTTCAGCAGCTGAGGTACCATTCCAACCTGAAGGGTACCTCCTTACACCTTCCTATCCCTGGCATCGCAGTTACAGGAAGCCTTATGGCCGACTGCCTGCTACCTCAAGGGAATGGCTTCCCGGTTTACCAGTGCCTTATAACATCAATTGCTCCTGGTCATCAATTTACGGCAAAGCGATTCAAGGTATGCCTTCCGGGAAGTATCAGCAGGCAAAGAAGCCAGCAAAGCCAGGGCATCTTCCATATAGGATACAATTACATTCTCGGTTTTCTCCCTGATTTGTAGGCTGTTGAAGATATTCTTAACAGCGGTAATTTTTTCCCTGCGGTCGAAATCCTTTCTATTCAGCCAGTTCATAAGCTCATCTCTTTGAGCATCAGAGGCATCCTGCAGGGTTTCGATAAGTAAAAAGGTTTTTTTATTGGCCACAATATCCCCTCCGATATTTTTACCAAACTTATTTTCATCGCCAAAGGTATCGAGCAGATCATCCTGAAGCTGAAAGGCAATCCCCAGATTAATGCCTATCTGATATACAGTATCGGCCATATCTTCAGAAGCACCCCCTACGAGAGCGCCTGCTTTCAGCGCACAACCCAGTAGTACAGCGGTTTTAAGCCTGATCATTTCAAGATACTCGGCAGTTGTCACATCAGTCCGGTGTTCGAAATCCATATCGTATTGCTGGCCTTCGCATACTTCAAGTGCTGTTTCTGTAAAAACAGCCGCCAGTTCATGGATATTTCCGGTTTGGCTTTGCAGGAGAAAGCGATAGGCCAGAAATGCCATGGCATCTCCCGAAAGGATGGCTGTATTATCGCAATATTTTATATGAACAGTAGGCTGCCCGCGGCGCTTATCAGCCTTGTCCATAATATCGTCGTGCAGGAGGGTGAAATTATGAAATACCTCGATGGCCATTGCGGCAGGAATGGCTTTGTCAACCTCCGTGTCGAACAGTTGACAGCCGAGCAGGACGAGCAGGGGACGGAGCCTTTTGCCTCCGGCCGACATGGCATAGGAGACCGGCTCATAAAGATTCATCGGAGGCTGCTTCTGCCACACCTCATGATTTGCGTTGATTGCCGATTCAATCTTTTCGAGAAGTTGGTCTGTTGTATTCATAATTAACATTTGGGTTATCAGTTGTTTTTGCTGTTTACATCATTTAATCCGTTGAAATCAACGTCTTCATCATATATTTCAAGCAAAGGCTTCCGGAAAGTATCCGTGGTCGTGAGTTTGTCGAGCCCCATCAGGAGCGAAGGGAGCAGGATAAGGTTAGAGGTCAGGGCTACCAGCAGGGTAAGAGATACCAGAACCCCGAGGGCAACCGTGCCTCCGAAACTGGAAAGGCTGAAAATTCCGAAACCGAAGAAAAGCACCACCGAGGTATAAAGCATGCTTACGCCAGTCTCCCGCAAAGCCAGAACAACCGACCTGCTTATGTTCCAGCCGGTAACTTTAAGTTCCTGCCTGTATTTGGCCAGAAAATGGATGGTATTATCCACCGAAATACCAAAGGCAATACTGAATACCAGGATGGTGGAGGCCTTGATGGGTATTCCCGCGAAGCCCATGATTGCAGCTGTAAATATCAATGGTATAATATTGGGTATCAATGACATGACAACCATCCTCCAGGAAGAGAACATAAGCGCCATAAACAGGGAAATCAGGAATATGGCCAACCCGAGGCTCATAAAAAGATTCTTTTGAAGGTATTGTGTACCTTTAAAGAAGGTGACGCTTGAACCGGTAATTATTATGTCGTATTCATTTTTATCAAAAATGGAGTCCACATCACTTCTGAATAAGCCATACAACTCTTCCATGCGTTTGGTACCCACGTCTTTGGCCCTTATGCTGACCCGGGTCAATTGCCTGGCACTGTCGATAAAGGAGTGCAGAAGAGGGGAATTTTCGTCGCCCTGCATAACATAGGAAAGTATAAAATTCCGTTCATAATTGTTTGGTATCGAATAGTACTGGGAATTACCGTTGTAAAATGCCTGCTTTGCAAATTTCAGGAGGTTGAGCAAAGATAATGACGGCGACAATTCAGGGTATTTTGCCAATTTTTGCTCCATCTGGTCGATTTTGGTAAACGTGGAGAGTTGTAGAACACCGTTGGGCTTTTTGGTATCTACCAGAATTTCAAGGGGCATGAGGCCATGAAAATTATTCTCAAAAAACTTCAGATCCTCATAAATAGGATCACTCTCCGGAATATCATCCACCATATAACCTGAACTCCTGACCAGGGTGATACCGACAATTCCAACAGCTACAACCATAATGGCGGTAATATAAACCTGCCGGCGGTAGCGCTTGGTAATTATGATGAGATAATCGATGATGCGCACAACAGAGCGGTATTCCAGGTGCTTTACGTGGCGGGTGGAGGGTGGCTGTACAAAGCTGAATATGATGGGAATAAGTATGAGCGACAAGAGAAAAAGACTCATGATACTCAACGAAGCAACAATCCCGAATTCAACAAGGATCTCGCTTTTGGTAATTATAAATGTGGCAAATCCGGCAGCAGTGGTGAGGTTGGTCAGGAAGGTGGCGTTTCCGATTTTAATGATGACCCGTTGAAGCGCTTTTATCCGGTTGCCATGCTGTACAAATTCGTGGTGGAATTTGTTGAGCATATATATACTGTTGGGAATACCGATCACAATCAGCAGCGGTGATATCATTCCCGACAGGATGGTAATCTTAAAACCCAGAAGGGAAAGAAATCCCATAGCCCAGACAACACCTGTGAGAACGATCAGTACCGGAAAGAATACCGCCTTAAAAGACCTGAAAAAGAGAAACAACACAACAATACAGATAGCCAGCGCCAGGGCACTGAACAGGTAAATCTCCTTTTTTATCTTTATGGAATTGACCACCCTGATATAGGGTAAGCCTGAATAGTGCAGCTTGATTTGATTGGCCTCTTCAAAATCACTGCTGATGTCCTGTATCGATTCAATCAGGTTCTCGCGGTCGCGGCTGTGCATTTTGTCTTTGTTCACCGTAATCACCAGCAGATAAGAGTTTTCATCGCTGTTGTACAACACATCACGATAAAATGGAAGGTTATTGAATCTGTCAGCCAGAGAATCGAGTTGTTCCTGAGATTCAATTTCAGAAGGAAAAACGGGGTTAATCTGATATTTTCGCTCCTCCTGGTTACGGTGGAGGTCGTAGGCGTTGTTTACAGACAGGAGGTCTTCAACACCCTCCAGTTCAGCCAGTTCACCGGCGAACTTTGTCCATTTGTTAAAATGATCAAGCTCAAAGAATTGAGGATCCTGAATTCCTATCATAATCAGGTTGCCCTCTTCTCCGAAAATATCCGTAAACTTTTTGTAATCTTTAAACGCCTGGTCCTTTTGCGGCAGCAGCGAAGCATATTCATAAGACATCTCCACTTTGCGGGCATGATAACCAAAAAATAGCGTGAGCAGCAATACCGAGGTCAACAAAATGATTTTGTTTCTCAGAATGATGCCCGATACTTTAATCCACATATGTTTTTATCAGCAAATACGGCCCGAAATTACAATATTTTTCCGAGTGGGGGAGTATTGAATCTGCATCAGTTTTTCATTATTATGAAAATATGACCATTAGTTTATAACCCCGGCCAGAGTTAATAATCACTCAGAGTGAGAATCTGACAACCCTTCTTCCGGAGTTTTCCCAGGACCACGGGAATCGGCTCCTGAACGGCATTGCCCGCTGATCCGTGGCAGAAGGGGCATGAATGAACCTCTCCTTTGGAATCGATGTACATATACCGGTTTCCAGCCCCCAGGCATCCGACCTGCCGCTGGTCAAAACCTGGATACATCACTATGGGATAATTCCTGAAGGCGGGCTTGCGATAGGAGTCGAGATAAAATGAAGAGAGTATATCTATCTGCGAAGCAGACAACATAACATCTTTTCCCCGGAACCGGCCAGTCTGACGGGCTTCTAAAATTTTAACAAACCCGGCGCCCCATTCTTTGGCCAGC
>CAYMXK010000383.1:0-4719 GCA_964393915.1 uncultured Prolixibacteraceae bacterium | reverse complement strand
ATTTTATCAGTAATTCTGGCAGTAATGACATTTACTGTATTAGGTCAAAGAAATGAAAAAACCAAAACCGACAGCCTGGTCACTTCCGGCCTCGTCAACGGATTAAAATTCAGAAGTATAGGCCCGGCGTGGGCCAGTGGCCGGATTGCCGACTTTGCAGTTAATCCCGAAAACCTGTCGGAATATTATGCCGCCGTTGCCAGTGGCAATGTATGGAAAACCGAAAATAACGGCACCACATGGAAACCCGTTTTTGAAAGCTATGGTGCTTATGCTATTGGGGTAATCCGGATTGACCCCAACAACTACAATGTGGTATGGGTTGGAACAGGTGAGGACAACCATCAACGTGCCCTTGGTTATGGTGATGGTGTTTACAAATCGGTCGATGGCGGAAAGTCGTTCAAGAACATGGGACTGAAAGAGAGCCGCCAAATAGGAGGCATCGTTATCGATCCCCGCAATTCAGACATCGTATTTGTGGCATGCGAAGGATCTGCATGGGGACCTGGCGGAGACCGCGGACTATTCCGTTCAGCCGATGGTGGAAAAACATGGGAAAAAGTACTGAACATCAGCGAAGAAACCGGCGTGAACAATGTGACCACCGATCCGTCGAATCCTGACATAATGTATGCAACTTCGGAACAAAGGCGGCGCCACCATTTTACCAAAATCGGCGGAGGCCCCGAATCGGCTGTCTATAAATCGACAGATGCCGGAAAAACCTGGGACAAAATTATGAAAGGCCTGCCATCGGGCGATATCGGAGGTATGGGAATTGCTGTTTCACCGGTAAATCCCAACGTGGTTTACCTGATTATGGAAGCTGCCGGAAATTCGGGTGGATTCTTCCGGTCAACCGACAAAGGTGAAAGTTGGGAAAAAATGAACAGCTATCACAGCTCGGGACAATACTACAATAAAATATACTGCGATCCGAAAAATGTTGACCGGGTATTTTCGATGGATACCTACACACAGATTACCGACAACGGGGGCCGTACCTGGCGCACTCTGGGCAATAACGGCAGACATGTGGATGACCACGCGCTCTGGATCAATCCCGGCAATACCAGGCATTATACCATTGGCGGCGATGGTGGTATCTATGAAACATGGGACGATGGCGCAACTTGGGATTTCAAGGAAAATCTGCCTGTAACCCAATTCTACCGGGTGAATGTGGATAACGCCTACCCTTTCTATAATGTGTACGGAGGTACACAAGACAACAACTCCATGTATGGCCCGTCGGCCAATCTTACCCGAACAGGCGTAATTAATGATGAATGGGTAGTTACTTTAGGTGGTGACGGTTTCTGGATTGACACCGACCCCAATGACCACAATATTGTCTATACAGAGTATCAGTATGGCAACCTGTTCAGGTACGATAAACGAAGTGGCGAACGCAAAAGTATCAAGCCACGCGAGAGAAAAGGCGAAGAAGCTTACAAATGGAACTGGGATGCACCCATGTTTGTAAGTAAACACAATGCCTCCAGGCTCTATTTCGCGGCTAATAAAATGTTTCGAAGCAATGACCGCGGCGATAGCTGGGAGGTAATCAGCGAGGACCTCACCAGCCAAACCGACCGGAATACCTGGCCGGTGATGGGCAAATTCTGGAGCACAGACGCAATTGCCAAAGATGTTTCCACCTCACTGTGGGGAACCATCGTGGCCATGTCGGAATCGCCTCTTAATGAAAATCTTCTCTATGCAGGCACCGACGACGGCGTTATTTCAGTAACGGAAGATGGGGGTAAGAACTGGAGACAGGTGAAGACTTTTCCCGGAGTTCCGGAATACACCTACGTTTCGCACCTTCATGCCGACCGGTTTGATGAGAATGTGGTTTATGCCTCGTTTAACAACCTGAAACGCGACGATTTTAAACCCTATGTTTTTAAAAGCTCAGATAAAGGAAAAACCTGGACATCCATTTCGGCAAACCTTCCGGCAAACGGATCGGTACAGGCACTGGAACAGGACTTTGTAAAACGTGATTTACTGTTTGCCGGAACAGAATTTGGTATTTTCTTTACGGTGGATGGTGGCAATAACTGGATACAGCTTAAATCGGGCATACCAACCATCTCAGTAAAACATATTGCCATTCAGCAACGCGAATGTGATCTGGTACTTGCCACCTTTGGACGTGGTTTTTATATCCTCGATAACTACAGCCCGCTCCGCGACCTCTCCAAAGAGAACCTCGAAAAAGAAGCTTACCTTTTCCCGGTAAAAGATGCCTTGCTCTATAACCAAACCAGCAACAAAGGCAACCAGGGGAACACCTATTTTACTGCGCCCAACCCTGACTTTGGGGCTACTTTTACCTATCACCTGAAAGAGGCGCCAAAATCGTTAAAAGCCCTGCGACAGGAAGAAGAAAAGAAACTTTTCAAGGAAGGGAAACCCATTCCTCAGCCCACATGGAGAGAATTAGATCTGGAAGGCAAGGAAGAAAGTGCACACCTCATGTGCACCATTCGCGATGCTGAAGGCAATGTTGTGCGACAGTTTACTGAATCTCCATCAAAAGGAATAAACCGGATAAACTGGGATTTACGATACAACAATCCTTCGGCGACGAGTGTTTCGGGCACATTTAATCCGACAGCCGGATCAGGTGGTGGCCAAAGAGGAAGTGGTGGCGGAAGCGGAATTCTGGTAATGCCCGGAAGTTACACGGTTGAACTTGCCATGTGGCACAACGGTGAATTGAAACAACTCGCAGGACCGGTTTCATTCAACACCAGGAAACTGGATATTGTTACACTTCCCGCAACCAATTACAAGGAAAATACCGAATTTGCAAAGGAAGTAAGCCGGCTGTCGGTTGCAATGACAGGCACCACCCGTCTCACCAACGAACTGATTACCAAAATTGAAAACATCAAACAAGCCATATATGCCACGCCCGCTGCAGGGCAGGTAATGATGGACAAAGCCCGCACGGTTGGAAAAGAGTTGGAAGAGATTTCTTTTGCATTGAATGGCGTATCTCCGAAAGCCAGCCGCGAAGAAATTCCTCCGGCACAAATTCCTTTGAATATCAGACTTTCATCCATTTCGTCCGGATTTATCGGAAACATTTCCGCTATTTCAGCAAATGAGAAGAGCAGCCTCGATATTCTTAAGGAAGAATTTCCCCCGGTGCTGGCAAAACTACAGCGGATAGCGGAGAATGAGATTCCTGCCCTGGAAAGACAGCTTAACGACCTGAATGCTCCGTGGACACCGGGGAGAATGCCAGTCTGGAAATAATAGTTCAGAATGCATATACCGGTAAAACGGATACAGACAGGGAGATAGGGAACCACTCATTTTTTATAACAACAACCACCATTCAAAGATAATTTCAGGTAACCATTTGTTGAAAGTTACAACAACATTTGTTCCTGAGTGCAACAGTGGAATAAACCGGTTTTTCGGCATATATTGACTATCTTAGGCAGAATGTCTGACTTTGAAGCGTATTAGCATAATTTTTGTTGTTCCTGAACTTCAATAATTTTGGTTTATTGCAAATCATTTTTAACTTTTCAGCGTTATAGAGAAGCGAGTTATCTTTAAAAATCTGTGCTATGAAACAACTTACTACAGCTGTTACAACTTTACTAATTCTGATTGGAATGCTCATAAGCACCGCGGTAAATGCCCAATATCCTCCCGCAGATAATGATCTGGACTCAAGAGTAATTAAATTTCTGAAGGAACAGTCAGGGCATTGGCGCGACATGAATGTCCCGGTTTCAGACGGAAAGATTCTTTACGATCTTGTGCTGCAGGGAAAACACAAACAAGCACTGGAGATTGGCACATCTACAGGGCATTCGGCCATATGGATCGCCTGGGCACTTTCAAAAACCGGCGGCAAACTCATCACCATCGAAATCGACAAAAAGCGGTATGTTGAAGCGATGGCCAATTTCAAAAAAGCAGGTGTGCTGGAGTATATTGATGCCCGGCTCGGCGATGCACACGAACTGGTTCCAGCTTTGAAAGAAAGCTTTGATTTTGTGTTTTGTGATGCCGATAAATCGTGGTACAAGAACTATTTTGTTGCAATGGAACCCAAGATAGTAAGAGGAGGATGCTTTGTTGCCCATAATACCAATATGCGTTCATCGGACATCAGTGAATTTCTGGAATATGTACAAAACAACCTTAAATTTACCACGACACTTGACAGCACGAGCCGTTCGGGTATATCAGTAACCTGCAAGAAATAAACTTCCGGCATGACAGAAAATAAAAACCAACTTACCAGACGGCTAGGCTTCTTTCCGGTTTACAATATTGTTGTGGCCAATATAATTGGTGCCGGTATTTTCACCACCTCAGGATTGCTTATGGGCAGCCTGGGAAATGTCACCGTTCTGATCTCCATTTGGGTACTGGGCGGAATAATCGCTCTCTGCGGCGCTTTGTCCTACAGCGAATTGGGAGCAGCCATGCCGAGGGCTGGCGGCGAGTACACCTTCCTTTCCGAAATATTCCATCCTTCGGTAGGCTTTTTATCGGGCTGGGTCTCTTTTATTGCCGGCTTTTCAGCTCCCATCGCAGCATCAGCCATCGGATTTAGTGAATATTTTTACCGGGCATACCCGCAAATAGCTGAATTATCAATGTTTGCTGGATGGATATCACCCGAGGGCATAAAAAAGATCCTGGCTGTTGGTGTCATCCTGTTGTTTACCGGTATAC
>CAYMXK010000382.1:0-4721 GCA_964393915.1 uncultured Prolixibacteraceae bacterium | reverse complement strand
CCACGAAAAGGTTATCCACAAATTTCCACGAAAAGATTATCCACAAATTTCCACAAAAAGGTTATCCACAAATTTCCACAAAAAGGTTATCCACAAATTTCCACGAAAAGGTTATCCACAAATTTTCGCAAACCAAAATATAAATCTGTGAGAATTTGTGGATAAGATGATGGCCCATGTGCCGATGATCACCCGGTTGCCGATGACCGCAATTTAATCTCTTTTTATCCTCCTTCAAATTAGGAACTATGGCTCCTTCAGGATGGACATCAGACGTTCCAGTCCGGCTTTCGAGAGCCGGATATTGAAACTGTGCTCTCCTTTTCTCATCACGCACATTCTCTTTTTCACTACAACTGACTCCACCCAGGTAAGGTTCAAAATGGTCGACCTGTCAATGCGTACGAAGCTTTCGCGGCAGAGCAGCTCCTCCACGGCACCGATATTTTGCAGGATCACCTCATGGTGGTCACTTTTCATAAAGAGGCAGGTGTAATGCCCGTCGGCCTTCATCCACGCGATGTTCCCCGGATCGGCGATCAGGGGCCCCTTCATTCCCTTCAGGCTCACCTTTCCGCTGAGTGAAACCCTCATCTTCTTCCTTGTCACTTTTTCCGCGAGCCTGTGGACGATTGTCCGGAAGGTCTCCATTTTTACCGGCCTGAGTACCAGGCTGACCTGGTTTCCTTTGAGCATGCTGCCGATGGCTTCGGTATGCTGGTGGTCCGATACCACGAGAATCTCGGTATGGCAGGGAATCGTGTTCCTGTCGCACATGAACTGAATATTCCGGATATCGGCGGTGGATGTGACATACCAGACGAGGAGATCGGGCCGGAGCTCCCTGACGAAAGAGAGGGCATCGCCCGCAGCATGGGCGGAGCCGTGGAGCATTAGATTCTCTGCCTGGCAGTGGTTGATCATCACCTGTAGCCGGGCTGCGCTCCTTTCCCGGTCACCAAGGATCATGTAATGGATGGTTTTCATAAGAATGTGGTCAGGAATTGATTTTTGAACTGCAATTTAAATCCGTTATAAATAAGGGTTGATGCCTGATTTATAGTGCTATAAATATACGCAGGTATTAATTGTCTACCTAATTTTTCATGAAAAAAAACAGGCGTTTCATGCACAAAATTGAACAGTTCATGACATAATTCTATGCACTGGTTCAAATCTGCTTCTGATCATAATCCCGGAATGGGTATAGTAGCTATTTTTATAACAATAAAATTTGACAAAACCGGACATATACACAATTCCCATTTACATAAAAAGAAATAATTTATTACCAACTATAAACCATATGAGAAAATTATTCTTTATTATTTGCATGCTGGCCGGGTATTGCCTGGCTGCGCAGGAGACTATTGTGATTGATATCCCGGTGAAACCGTTGACAGTTGCAGACCCGGCGACGATTGAACCTTCGACGCTGCAGAACGCTTTTGAAGTAGTTAATATTGACGGCGTGCATTATTTCAAAGTTCCGCTGCAAGGGTGGGAAGGCTCAACTTCCATTCCCTGGGTTGAAATACCGGCAATCTATACCCATTTCAGGTTTCATGCCCGTCTGGAAGAGGGCACCTCGGGCGTGCCGGTTGAAAGCACGTATACTTTCATGAAACTTTACACTCCTTACTGGTCGGAACTGGGATACTGGCGGGAAGAGAGTTCAGTAGAATTAAGGGAATATACCTTCCCCTTATCAAGTGCGGGTACAGCAGGAATTATGCTGGTAGCTGCCCAGGACCCGGCTAATGAATGGCAGGGTATTTCCGGAGCTACCCTGTATGTCAGCAAGGTGGAAGCCATTGTTGAAGGGAGCCAGACTGAGTTTCACGCGGGAGACCTGATGACACTAAGGAACATCAGGGACAATGCTACAGCAACATGGTGGGAACCACTGTCGGAATTGTGGCCCGACAACGTTAATCCGCTGGAATGGAAGGGGGTGACCTGGAGCAATACCCAGCCCTACCGGGTAACAGGACTGAACGTACAGAGTAAAGGAATTAAACAGACCGATTATACAGGATTCTCGGAACTACAAGTGCTGTATTGTTCAGGCAACCAATTGCCGGAGATAAAGATATCAGGACTTTCCAATTTGCAGCATCTTGATGCGGGCGGCAACATGCTGACGAATATTGACCTATCAGGCCTTACCAGCTTATCTTCCCTGTCGGTTTATTACAACCAGCTTTCCTCCATTTCACTTACGGGGCTGGAAAAATTGCACTACATGAACCTTGACGGGAACCAGCTCACAGAGATCGACGTGAGCCAAATGGACATGCTTTATCAGTTCTATATCGGCTATAACCAACTCACAGAGCTGGACATCACCGGATTGACCAGTCTGAAGTACTTTATCTGTTCGGGCAACAGGTTAAAGGAGTTGGTCATTACTGATAATCTTTTACTGGACTATGCCGATGTATCAAGCAATAATTTACCATTCAGCCGTCTTATTCCACGCGCTAACGTTGCTGGATGGTATAATTACAGTCCGCAGAAAACCATTTTTGAGGATTACACTTATGTGCAGGATACGCCGATCGATTACAGCAGTGAGACTGAAATTGAAGGCATAGCGACAACATTTACCTGGTTTAAGAATAACACTCTTATAGAGAACGAAACAGGTCCCACATATACGCCGGTTGAAGAGGGCTTTTACCATTGTGAAATGACCAATGCGACATTTGATGGCCTCATGCTGAAGACAAAATCCATCAAAGTGGGAAATCCTCCGGAATTTGATGCGAACGACCTGGCTATTCTGAAGACCATACGGGACAATGCTTCGACTGATGTATGGGAACCATTGGCCACTATCTGGGCTAATGAAGATCACCCTGAAAACTGGCAGTGCGTTACGTGGAGCGAGAATCCTCCAAGAAGAGTTGAAAGATTATTCGTCAATAGCAAGGGTATCACAAACCTGGATGTTACCGGTCTTTCAATGCTCAGGGAATTAAACTGTAGCTTTAACGAAATTGAATTGCTGGGCGTAAGCGGCCTGAAGAACCTTGTCTATCTGGAAGCCGCTTATAACAAACTCACCGGCATAAATCTCGAAGGACTGGAAGCATTAACCAACCTGTCACTCTATGGCAATCAACTCACCGGTATTTCACTTGCCGGACTGGGTCAGCTAAACGATATCAATTTGAGCTCAAATCAGTTAACCGAGCTGGATCTGACAGGCCTTGACAAACTTTTTGGATTGTACTGCGGGTATAATTTATTGACCCAAATAGATCTGACAGGATTATCAAATTTAGGGTACATGAACTTAAATGGTAACAAACTGTCGAAACTGTCCATCGCATCTGATAGAAACCTGAACGGTGCTGCGTTAGTTAACAACAACCTGCCGTTCAGCCAGTTGATCCTGCCTGCTAATGTTTTGCACGGATATAGTTACAATCCGCAGAACACTATTTTTGAGAATTACAAATATGTGCTGGATACACCGATCGATTACAGCAGTGAGACTGAAATCGAAGGCATAATGACAACATTTACCTGGTTTAAGAATAACACTCTTATAGAGAACGAAACAGGTCCCACATATACGCCGGTTGAAGAGGGCTTTTACCATTGTGAAATGACCAATGCGACATTTGATGGCCTCATGCTGAAGACAAAATCCATCAAAGTGGGAAATCCTCCGGAATTTGATGCAGGCGATCTGGCGATCCTGTTTAATATCCGCGATCATGCGTCTACTGAGGTGTGGCAACCGCTTGCCGGTTTATGGGCAGATGAAGATCACCCGGAAAACTGGCAGGGCGTTACGTGGAGTGAGAATCCTCCACGTAGAGTATTATCGCTTCAGGTCAATGGTAAAGGTATTGGCCAGTTGGATGTAACCGGCCTCAGCCAACTCACGGAGCTAAATTGTTACGACAACCAGATGATAACCCTGGAGGTGAGTGGCCTGCCTAACCTGCATACCCTGCATGCAGGTTTCAACCAGTTAACCAGCATTAACCTGACCGGTTTGTCCAACCTGAGATCGCTATATTTGGATTATAATCAATTTTCTTCACTACATTTGTCAGGATTACCACTTCTTCAATATCTGATACTTACAGGCAACCAACTCCTTGAAGTCGAAATCACGGGACTCGATAACCTTTATTGTCTTGTTTTAGGTTACAACAAAATTCGCAGCGTAAATTTATCAGAACTGAACAGCCTCAGATATTTGTACCTGAACAACAACTTGCTTTCAGAGTTGTCTTTATCGGCAAATATTCAGCTCAACTTCATGCAATTGCAACATAATAATCTGCCGTTCAGTCAACTTGTATTACCCGAAAAGGTTAACCAGTATTATTACAACCCTCAAAACCTGATTTTCGGGGAACAAACCATTGATCCCGGAACACCAATTGATTTCAGCAGCGAAGCTATAATCAACTCAGTGGCCACTATTTTTACATGGTACAAAAACGGTCAGCTGATTGAAGGGGCTGCATCTGCCAGTTATACCCCATCGGACGAAGCCTATTATTATTGCGTGATGACCAACGCCACCTTCCCTGATCTGGTTCTGACTACCCGGTCAATCAAGGTTGGAAATCCGCCGGAATTTGATGCAGGTGATCTGGCGATCCTGATAAACATCCGCGACCAGGCATCGACTGAAGTATGGCAACCGCTTGCCGGTTTATGGGCAGATGAAGATCACCCGGAAAACTGGCAGG
>CAYMXK010000381.1:0-4724 GCA_964393915.1 uncultured Prolixibacteraceae bacterium | reverse complement strand
GGCATCTTACTTATGGGAGATTACCGGTGACGGGACTATTGTTGGAGATGATGACGAACAAACTGTCACCGTAATTGCGGGTGATTGTGGTGAAGCATATACGCTGAAGCTCACGGTAACCGATGCTAATGGCTGCAGTTCCACGTGTAATATTGATGTCGACATCAATGTTGCGACAACGACTTCTGTATTTACGAGTGCGGAATCAACCCGAGTTTTTGACTATATTACACTTTCTGCGATCGTAGAAGGAGATTGTACAGGGCAAATGCCCACTGGTGTCGTGGAGTTTTACCTGGGTACAACGCTTGTTGGAACTGCAGGATTGCTCCAGATACCATACGGTGAGGACGGCTATCCGAATATGAGAGCCACTCTGGTCTACAAAGCTGATATTGGTATTGGTGAGTTTGATTTAGAAGCTGTTTATGTGCCTGATGTCGATTGCTTCCTTGAAAGTGATGCAACCGTAGGAGATGCATTAACTATTCACGAAAGAGAAGCAAAGCCATATGATGCCAAAACGTCACTTTATGACGGCCCTTCATTTGCCTGGATTACCAGCAAAACATCCAACACTGCCACTGTTACTCTGACTGCAAGGTTGGAAGATAAAAGTGAACCCACCGGTGACGTAAGAAAGGCAAAAGTTACTTTCTGTATTATTGATGATTCAGAGAATTGGAATCCAATTCCGGGAGCTTCAGAAGTTCCTGTTGATTTGGTAGATATTTATAATAGTACCTATGGCTTTGCAAGTGCCGACGTGCAATTAAATATCTCAAAAAGTTCTGATGGGGAAACATTTAAGATTGGGGTTAAAGTTGAAGGATGGTATTACAGCAATAAAGAAGAGGGAATCGGATATATCACTATATCACGGGAACTGTCTCCAGGTCAGATATCCGGAGGAGGATATTTTTCTAATGAGTTTTCCGGAGGTTTAATCAAGGGAGCTGCAGGCCCTGTTGAAGATGAAGAGGAGAATCTAATTACTTCCGGCTTGACATATTACGGCTTCTTTGTAAAATACAACAAGAAAGCGACCAATCCGCAAGGTTATTTCTTCATGGAGTTTTACAGCTGGTATAATCATTTGACTGGCCTCCAGGATGGAGAACTTCATAAATACAGGGTTAAAAGTAATGCTATTAATTCGTTTATAATCGGGCCAGTAGCAGATAAACTCCTTGAAGGGCAGGCAGTATTCGAAGC
The DNA here is from genome assembly GCA_964393915.1 of uncultured Prolixibacteraceae bacterium. GTDB lineage: Bacteria > Bacteroidota > Bacteroidia > Bacteroidales > Prolixibacteraceae > UBA1413. Next base: position 3,509 of record CAYMXK010000381.1, on the reverse strand, counting down.
CAAGGCAAATCTCAATAAATGGGACCATGAGTTTGGCTGGGTAAATGTTGATGGTAACTCACCCATTAGGTTGATAGTTACCGATGATGATGATCTTGGTGACATGATCGCAGTTACCTATTATCGGGCAGAAGGTGGAATCTGGTTCTCCAGTAACTGGAATTCAACCGATATGGAGACTGATGACTTAAACGTGGAACCTGCTTCAACAATTGAAGTTGAATCACAATCAGGAGATATTAAGCCGCCCATGAAATCCCTTACCGGTGCCTTCTTCGGTGAAGGTTCAGAGCTTAGCGTTTACCCGAATCCGTTCAGGGATAAGCTCTACTTTGACCTGGTATGGAGCAGCGACGCCGACGCCCGTCTCGAAATGTTCGATATGCGTGGTGCGAAGGTTGCTACCGTGTTCAACAGCCGTGTGGAAGCCGGACAGTTCTATCGTCTCGACTACACACCTGTGAACGTTCCTACCGGAATGCTGATGTATCGCCTTACCATCGACGGGGAAGTAACCCACGGTAAGGTGCTTTTCAAAAAGTAAGCGTTTCTGCGATCTGAAAAATTAAAGGCTCGCTGCAGCCTTGAATCGTGTTAATACTATGGGCCCTCTTCCGGTTCTGACGGAAGGGGGCCTATTATTTCTATCCCTGAAGGTCTGAGCTTTGGCTCTGCTTCCTGACTTGGCCGTGCGGATTAAATGTGTGCTGGCATTCCACTCCTCAAGGTAAATTCTGCGCATATTTTCAACGAAAATGAACGACATTTGGCTTTTTATTTTGAATCATTCTAAAAAAGATATATTTTCATCGCCAAATTTTATAAACATGAGACAAATCTGGAATTACATTACTTCCCTTTCTGCCATGGCATTTCTTTTTCTCGTTCTTGCATTTGCCATGGCCATAGCCACGTTTATCGAAACCGCCTACGGAACTCCCGCTGCACGGGTGATCGTATATAATTCATGGTGGTTCGAACTGATCTGGTTGCTGCTGGCCATCAACCTGATCGACAACATGTGGAAATTCAGACAATACAAAGCCAAATCATTCACTATGTTCATGTTCCACCTGTCGTTCCTCGTCATTATCGTCGGAGCGGCCATTACCCGTTACATCAGTTTCGAGGGGACCATGCACATCCGTGAAGGCCGCACATCTGATTATATCCTTTCCTACGACAACTATTTCTATGCTGCTTCAGCCAATGATGCGCTGGAAACTAAAGTTGAATTCTCTGAAATTACCCCGAAACGCCTCTCCGAGTCGCTCGATCTTAATGGCAAAACGCTTAAAATTAAGTCGGTAGGTTACATTACCAACGCTGCACGCACACCGGTTCCGTCCGACAGCGGGGAGCCTGTCGTGGACTTTGTTTTGTCGGCTCCCGGGGGAATGGGCATGCAGAGTTTTGTGCTCGAAAAAGGAAATCACTTCAACTTTACCGGTTTTTCTGTCGGTTTTGAATCGCGTCACCCGGTTTCTATCTATATGTTCGTGGAAAACGGCCAGCTGAAAATGATCCCGTCGGATACCATCAGCCAGGTGGCCATGGGGGGAGCTGAGCAGGCGACCATCCATCCCGGCGATACAGTCGACCTTCAGCGGATGTTCGTCTACAACTTGGGGGAATCGCGCTTTCTAATGCGCAATTTCTATGAAAAGGCTTCCTTTACGGCTGCCAAAAATTCCCAGGAGCGTACCGGTGAAAATGCGATTATTCTGAATCTTTCTGATGGCGTTTCCGAAAAGGTAATTCCCGTGTTCGGCTCTCCGGGAAGTGTTCCCGACACCATCTCCATCGAATGGCAGGGTGAAACTGTCGATATGGCCTATGGAGCAAAGATGCTTCCGTTGCCTTTCTCCCTCGGACTGAGAGATTTTCAGCTCGACCGCTACCCCGGTTCCGATTCGCCCGCCTCCTTTGCGTCGGAAGTTACACTTACAGACCGGGAAAGGAATATCAACCGGGACCTGCGCATCTACATGAACAATACCCTTACATACAGGGGATACAAATTCTTCCAGTCATCGTATGACCAGGATGAACAGGGCACCATATTATCGGTAAACCATGATGCATGGGGTACCTGGATTACTTATGTCGGATATTTTCTCCTAACCCTTGGGATGATCCTTTCGCTGATCAATCCGCACTCCCATTTTCAGACACTTGCCCGCCGCCTGAAGAAACTCTCCGCCACGAGGGTGGGTGTCACCGCCTTGCTGCTTGCACTGAGCCTCAACGGCTGGTCGCAGCCCGGCAACGCAGCGCAGATACCGGATATCAACAAGCAGGTAGCCACCGAGTTCAACCGCTTATGGGTGCACAGTCCCGATGGAAGGATCAAGCCGGTGGGCACCCTGGCCAGTGAAGTGGTGCGTAAGCTGAGCCGCAAGCAGAATCTGTACGGTAAATCGCCTGAGGATGTAATTATTAGCATGATGGTGTATCCTGAGATGTGGCAGCGCCTGCCCATTCTGAAAATATCAAATAAAACGCTGGCTACCACCCTGGGGGCCAATGGTTCATATATCGCCCTGGTCGACCTCTTCGACACCCAGGGGCAGTACAAAATTATCGACCAGGTTCGGGAGGCTTACAACAAAACTCCTGCATTGCGTAACCGCGTCGACAAGGAGTATATCTACCTCGATGAAAAGGTTAACATCAGCTTTATGCTGTCGCGGGGCGACTTGCTGACGATTTTCCCAGTATCAGATCCTGCGGATCCCTGGATGAAGCCAGGCAGCCAAAACCGTGACCTGACGGGAGGTGACTCCCTGTTCGTGGCCAGTGGAATTGAAGTATTCAAACAATTTGTGGCTGAGAATAAAATAGCCGATGCAATGCAGATCATCAACGCAGTGGGAGTATTCCAGCAAAAATATGGTGGTGATTTGCTGCCTTCACCTGCAAGGAACAGGGCGGAAATCCTTTACAACAGGGTGAATCCGTTCGAAAGGACATTCCCATGGTATCTTGGCATTGGTTTTCTGCTTTTGTTTGTGTTGTTTATCAATATTTTCAGGCTGCGTTCACTCACTCCATGGCTAAAATACGGCCTTTACGGGTTGATTGCCATTCTTTTTGCCGTGCATACCATTGGTCTTATTGGCAGGTGGTATATTTCGGGACATGCGCCCTGGAGCAACGGATACGAATCGGTGGTGTATGTGGCCTGGGCAGCCATGCTGGCCGGGTTCCTGTTTGGCCGGAAATATCCTATGGTGGTGGGAGTAGCTGCCTTCTTCACCGGAATCTCCCTGTTTGTGGCCCACCTCAGCTGGATGAACCCGGAGATTACCCCTCTGGTACCTGTCCTGAATTCCTACTGGCTAACCATACACGTATCAGTTATAACGGCGAGTTATGGTTTTATCGGATTAAGTACCTTCATTGGTATACTGGTTATGGTGCTGATTCTTCTGCGCAATCTCCGGAACGGCAGTAAAGTGACGCTTATGATCGAACAGCTTACCACCATCAGTGAAATGTCTGCAACG